>JBCBME010000328.1:0-3443 GCA_039822945.1 Pseudomonadota bacterium | reverse complement strand
CGGCGGGCATTGCGGTGGGCATGGCCACCAACATCCCGCCCCACAACCTCGACGAGCTGATCGCGGCCTGTCTCCACCTCATCAAGCGGCCCGCCTGCCGCGATGAAAAGCTCATGCAATTCGTGCAGGGCCCCGACTTCCCCACGGGCGGCGTCATCGTGGAAAGCCGCGAGAGCATGGAGGAGACCTACCGCATCGGGCGCGGCTCCTTCCGGCTGCGCTGCAAATGGGAGAAGGAAGACCTCGGGCGCGGCATGTACCAGATCGTCGTCACCGAGATCCCCTATCAGGTGCAGAAGTCAAAGCTCATCGAAAAGCTCGCCGAGGTGATCCAGACGAAGAAGGTCCCGATCCTCGCCGACGTGCGCGACGAAAGCGCCGACGACATCCGCATCATCCTCGAGCCGCGCTCGAAGAACGTGGACCCGGACATGCTCATGAGCATGCTCTACCGCAACTCCGATCTCGAGACGCGCTTTTCGCTCAACATGAACGTGTTGATCGACGGGGTGACGCCCAAGGTCTGCTCGATGAAGGAGGTGCTGCGCGCCTTTCTCGATCACCGGCGCGAGGTGCTTCAGCGGCGCACGGCGTTCCGGCTGGGCAAGATCGATCACCGCCTCGAGGTGCTCGAAGGGCTCATCATCGCCTTTCTCAACCTAGACCGCGTCATCGACATCATCCGCTACGATGATGATCCCAAGGCCGCGCTCATGGCCGAGGATTGGGACCGTGAATTCCCCCGCGCGATGGACGAAAGCGATTACGTGGGGCCCATCGGCCTCGGGCTCGAGCCCGACCCCGCGCTCACCGATGTGCAGACCGAGGCCATCCTCAACATGCGGCTGCGCAGTCTGCGCCGTCTCGAGGAGATGGAGCTTGTGCGCGAGAAAGAGACGCTCGAGGCCGAGCGCGCCGAACTGACCGCGCTTCTGGCCACCGAGGAGCTGCAATGGGCGCGCATCGCCGAAGAGCTCAAGACCGTGCGCGCAGAGTTCGGCCATGCCGCCCATCGCGGGCAACGCCTGACGACCTTCGCCGAGGCGGGCGAGGCCGAAGAGGTCCCCTTCGAGGCGATGATCGACAAGGAGCCTGTCACCATCGTCTGCTCCAAGATGGGCTGGATCCGGGCGATGTCAGGCCATATCGATCTGACCCGCGAGCTCAAATACCGCGACGGCGACGAGGGCCGCTTTGTCTTTCACGCCGAGACGACAGACCGTCTCATGGCGTTTGGCTCGAACGGGCGGTTTTACACCCTGAGCGCCGCGGGCCTACCGGGCGGGCGCGGCATGGGGGAGCCACTGCGCCTGATGGTGGATCTGCCGAACGAGGCGGAGATCGTGGCGCTCTTTATCCATCAGCCGGGGCGCAAACTGCTCGTGGCCTCCACGGCGGGCGACGGATTTGTGGTGCTTGAAGACGAAATCGTGGCGCAGACGCGCTCGGGCAAGCAAGTGCTCAACGTGAGAGCCCCGGCGCGCGCGCTCATCTGCAGCCCCGTGGCGGGCGATGCGGTGGCCTGCGTGGGCGAAAACCGCAAGGTGCTCATCTTTGAGCTCGAGGAGCTGCCGGAGATGAGCCGTGGCAAGGGCGTGCGCCTGCAGCGCTACAAGGACGGGGGCCTCAGCGATGCCATCACCTTCACCCTGGAAGAAGGCCTCTCCTGGCGGGACCCCGCCGGACGCGAGCGGCGCGTCACCCGCCCCGAGCTTGACGAATGGATCGGCAAGCGGGCCGGAACAGGACGGATGGCACCTCGCGGCTTCCCACGAGACAACCGCTTCACCTGACGCAGCCGCCCTCGAGACCGCCTTTGCCGGACGCCGGTGGCCGCTATTCAAGCTCACGCTCTGGACGGGTCTGCTAACGATCCTGACGGTGGGGCTCTACCGCTTTTGGGCGCGCACGCGCCTCCGTCGCTGGTATTGGAGCGCGATCCGGCCAGGGGGCTTTCCGCTCGAATATGTCGGCACGCCCTACGAGAAGCTTCTGGGTTTTCTCATCGCCGTCGTAATCCTCGCGTTTTACCTCGGCGTCGTGAACCTCGTTTTGATGTTTGTGAGCTTTTCGCTGCTGGCAGCCCCCGGGGCGGGGTATCTGGTGACTTTGCTGGGCGTCATTCCGATCTGGTTTTACGCCACCTACCGGGCGCAGCGCTACCTGATGGCGCGCACGCGCTGGATGGGGATCCGCTTTGGCCTCGGGCCCGGCGCATGGGGCTACGCGCTCCGCGCCTGCGCGCATTGGTCGGGGACGCTTTTCACGCTGGGGGCCTGGCACCCACGGCTGCGCTACGCGCTGGCGAAGTACCGCCATGATCGCACCTACTACGGCACCCAGAAGATGGCCCAGGGCGGCAGGCCCGGGATGCTCTACCCCGCCTTTGTCCATGTGATGATCGGTGGCGTGCTGACCCTGGGCACCCTCGCCATAGCGCTGCCGGAAATGCTGGCCTATTTCGAAGAAGTCGAGACAGGCGCGTTCCCTGGGGCGCTCGATCCGTCCTGGCGGATGCTTCTCTTGAGCGTGCCATGGCTCCTTTACGGGATCGTGCATTACAGCGTGGAGGGGCGGCGGCTCCTGATCTCAGAGCTGCGCGTGGGGGGCGTGCGCCTCGCGCCACGGCCTCGGGTGGGCCGCATCCTGTGGATCACGGTGTCGGGCAATGTGCTGCGCTACAGTTTTGTTTCGATCCTCTTGGTGGGGCTCGGGGCCGTGCTGGCCGGCGCGGCGCTTGCCATAGGTCTGAACCCTGCCCTTTTCGAAGACGGCGACCCCGGCCCGCTCCTCGACGGCCTCTTTGGCTCCCTGCCAACTTGGCTGCCAATCGCGCTGACGGCAGCGCTCTACTTCTTCATCTTCCTGCTCTGGAACGTGCTCACCCAGATCTTCCTGACGATGCCCACGTGGCGGCACTACGCGGCCACACTCGGCGTTGAGGGGTCGGGCCACCTACGCGACATCGCCCAGCGGGCGCGCGATGAAAGCCGTGAGGCGGGCGGGTTTGCCGAAGCGCTCGACGTGGGGGCCGCGATATGACGCTCATCCGCATCGGAGCCCAGCATGAAGCCTTTGCAGGCCGCGGCCTCTTTTTCGACGGCGAGGCCGCCGCGCCGCAAAAGGCAGAGCTCAGCATCAATGAAGACGCGGGCCTTCTTGAGATCCGGCTGCCGGGGGAAGAGGCCCCGCGCCTCTGGCCGCTGGGCGAGATCCGGTCGCTGCGGGATCAGGCGGGCGGCGACATGCTGGTATTGCGTCTGGCGGGCGACGCGCTGACCCGCTTGATCCTGACCGCAGACGAAGACCAGCGCATCGCGCGGGCCCGTGCCGGGCGTCTGCGGAAAGCGCCACCTGTGGAGGGTAAGAGACGTCTCGCCGTCTGGGGTGCGGGCGCGATCGGGGCCGTGGCGCTGATGATCTTCGTGCTGATCCCGTTCTTT
>JBCBME010000327.1:0-3469 GCA_039822945.1 Pseudomonadota bacterium | reverse complement strand
CGCTGCTGTAGCTCAGTGGTAGAGCGCACCCTTGGTAAGGGTGAGGTCGGGAGTTCAATCCTCCCCAGCAGCACCAGCGTATCACTAGGGTTTCGAGCACCAATAGCTTGGCTAGCAGGTGTAATTGAGCCCGAGGCGGCCGCCATCCGCCATGATGGTCTCGCCCGTGATGTAGCTGGCCTTTTCCGAGCACAGGAATGCCACGATGCTTGCGATTTCGCTGGCCAGCCCGGGTCGACCAAGCGGGGTGCGGGACATGGCGACGCGCATGGCCTCTGGATTGGCGTTCACACCTGCCATCATCTCGGTATCGATGGAGCCCGGACCCACGGCGTTGACACGGATGCCGTCCTTGGCGAGCGCAAGGGCGGCCACCTTTGTGAGCTGCTGCACGCCGCCCTTGGAGGCGCAGTAGGCCGGGATCGCTGGAATCGCGACCTGCGAGTTGATCGAGGACATGTTGACGATGGCACCCTTGAGGCCTGCCTCTACCATCATCTTTCCTGCAAGCTGCGAAGCGAGGAAAACACCGGTCAGGTTGATGGAAATGACCCGCTGAAACGTTTCAAGATCGTAGCTCAGGAAGTCCCCCGGGGCCGCAATGCCAGCATTGTTGACGAGGGCGCTCAAAGGGCCGTGGTCGCTCGCAATGCGGGCAAACAGCTCCTGGACGGCCCCTGCATCCCCCATGTCGCACTCATAGGAGCCGAGCGCGCCCAGCGTTTCGGCAGCACTCGCAACCTCGGGCTTGATGTCTGCGAGGATGACGTCATAGCCATCGGCCTTGAGCGCCTCTGCGCAGGCATAGCCGATCCCCTGGGCGGCTCCGGTGATGAGGGCGAGTGTCCGGTCGGTCATAACTTATCCTTCGTGTCCGTAGTCTGATTTTGCGGCGTCGGGCGTGATGAAACCCGCGCGGATGTCTGCCTCAACTTGGTCCCGGTCGCGTTCCTCGGGGCGTCCGTAGCCGCCTCCACCCGGCAGGCTCAGGCGCAGGCGCGCGCCATTTGGAATGAGCTGGCGTCCCTTGCTGCGCAGCGGGGTCCCGTCGGCAAGCTCGACTTTGCCCGGGGCGCCATCGCGCCCGCCATCCCGGCCTCTGGCCGCGTGCGCAACACGGTCAAACATGGCGTTGAAGTAGAAGTCATAGCCTGCGCGCGGCTCAATCTCGATCACCTGGCCGAGGCCGCCGCGCATGCGCCCTGCCCCGCCCGAGCCCTCCCGCAGATCTTTACGCCAGATCGTGATGGGGCCGACATGCTCGGTCGCTTCGACACTCATGGTGGAGACGCCAGACGGGAATGCGGTGGCCGACAACCCATCCAAAGTGGGTCGCGCGCCTGTACCGCCGGAGTTGAACATCAGCACCTCGCGCCCCTTCAGGCCGCTGTCAGGGTCACTGGGGCGAACGGAAAACTGGATGTTCCAAAGCGCGCTCGCGCCCTCTGCAGGGACCGTTTCCGGGAGCGCCTGATGAAGCGCGCCGAGCACAACATCGGGCACAAGGTGGCCAATCACGTGGCGCACGGAAACAGGCGCCGGACGTCTTGCGGCAAGAATTGAACCCTCTGGCGCGGTAATCTCGAAAGGCGCAAGCGACCCCGCATTGTTGGGCACCTCGGGCGCGATCGCGCATTTCAGCCCGTAGCAGGCATAGGCACGCGTATAGACCTCAGGCACGTTGACGCCAAACTTGCTCATCCCCGATGTACCCGCGAAATCAGCGGTCAACCTCGGGCCCGCGATCTTGAGGGCGACGCTCATGTGGACGGGAGCGTCGTAGCCATCGACATCCATCGCATTTCGATAAAGCCCATCAGGGACCTTCTCGATGGCCGCGTGCGTTGCGCTGCGGCTCGTCTCGATGATGAAGTCCGACAGCGCCTCAAGATCGGCGATGCCGAACTCATCCATCATGGAGTGGAGCCGCTTCTCTCCCGCCTCATTGCAGGCAGCCAGGGAGTAGAGATCACCGACGAGCTCATCTGGCTCGCGCACATTGGCCCGGATAATCTGCAACAGAAGCGTTGATACCTCCCCACGCTTGGCGAATGCCATGATCGGGATGAGGAGCCCTTCCTCGTAGACCTCACCTGCATCGGGGCCGAAGCCGCGGCCGCCTACATCGGTGACGTGGGCCGTGCAGGCGAAAAAGCCGATGTGGTGCCCGCCGCGGAACGTGGGGGTGACGACGGTGATGTCGTGAAGGTGGCCCGTGCCCATCCAGGGGTCATTCGTGAGGTAGACGTCGCGCTCTTCGATGTTGTCCGGGCCGATCTCGCGGATGAAGTGGCCCACGCTTTCAGCCATGGCGTTCACGTGTCCCGGCGTGCCGGTCACGGCCTGCGCGATCATGCGACCCTGACGATCAAAGAGCCCGGCTGAGAGATCACCAGCCTCACGTACCGAGGTGGAAAACGCCGTGCGCACCAGCGTCATCGCCTGCTCTTCGACCACCGCGATCAGGCGGTTCCACATGATTTGATGGTCGATGCTCGAGGCGCTCATCGGGCCCCCTCCTTCTTCATCAGACGCAGGCTCCCATCGAACTGGCCCACCGCTCGGAAGGCGCTTGTGACGATGGTCGTCGTTTCATCCTCGACGATGAGTGCGGGGCCGTCGATGGCCTGCCCGGCCCCTAGCACCGCGCGATGGACCTCAGACGCCTCGACGAATTTGCGCTCACCAGCGTCGAAGAAACTGCGGGAACGCACGCCAGGCTGCGGAGTGCCTTCCCTCAGGCGCTCGACCGGCCGCACGTCCGGCAGCGTCGTTGCCACAACGAGCGACCAATTCGTTACCTCGACGCTCAACCCCTCAATGATGCGGCCAAAGAACGTGCGGTAGGCGTCTTCAAATGCAGCGCGGATCTTGGCCTCCACGCCAACCGCGAATTCAAGGCCCGTCAGATCCACCGGGATTTCCCAACCTTGCCCGGCATACCGCATGAAGGCGGTCAGGCTGGTCTTGGTCTCACGCGCACCGGCGCCTGAGCTCACAAAGCTGCGCGCCTCATCCTCGAGGCCCGCGAGCGCCGTTTTGACTGCGTCCCTATCGAAGGTGTCGAGGCGCTGAAAGAGACCGCGGCTCGCCTCAAAACTGAAGGGGGCCTTCAAAAAGCCGATGGCGGAGCCGACGCCTGCCCCGGGCGGAATAATCGCCTCGGAGATGCCGAGTTTCTCGCAGAGCCGACAGGCATGTAGCGGCGCACCGCCGCCGAAGGCGATCATCGTGAAGCTTTCAATGTCGCGCCCGTTTTCAACGGTGTGGACGCGGGCTGCATTGGCCATGTTTTCGTCGACCATTTCGGTGACGCCAAAAGCTGCGTCCTCGCGACCTGCCCCAAGCGGCTCAGCGACATGGGCGAGCATAGCGGCGTCTGCATTCTCCACAGAAAGAGGGATCGCTCCACCGGCGAAGGCCTCCGGGTCGAGCCGCCCAAGGAGCAGATTTGCGTCCGTCACCGTCG
>JBCBME010000326.1:0-3469 GCA_039822945.1 Pseudomonadota bacterium | reverse complement strand
GGCGCGCCATTTCACCCCCATCGAAGATTTTCCGAAGCTCACGGCATGGTACGGGCGCATCACCGCACGCCCGGCCTTTGAGGCGTCGCTCCCCAAGGGCGGAAAGCTCTACCCGCGCGAGTTCTTCCCTGCGTGGGATGTCTCATGATCGACATCGTCGAAGTGGGCCCGCGCGACGGGCTGCAGAATGAAAAAGCGGTCATCTCAGTCGCGGACAAGGCCGCCCTCATTCGCGCCTGCGCGGCGGCAGGGCTCTGGCACATCGAGGCGGGTTCCTTCGTCAACCCGGATCGCGTGCCTCAGATGGCCGATACCGGGCCCGTTTTGAAGGCGGTCGGCCCCATTGAGGGCGCCGTGGGCATGGTGCTCATCCCCAATGTCCGCCGCCTCTCGGAGTACCTCGAGGTGCGCGCTGAGGCGGCCTTCACCCTCTCCGAGATCGCGGTCTTTGTGTCCGCCACCGAAAGCTTTAGCGAGGCCAATCTGGCCTGCACGATCGAGGAAAGCCTCGCGCGGGTCGCTGGGATCTTCGCCGCGTTGCCAGAGGGCGTGGCGGTGCGCGGCTATATCAGCTGCGCCACCGATTGCCCGTTCGAGGGGCATGTCCCACCAGAGACCGTCGGCAGGCTTGCAGCGCGGCTAAAGGCGCTGGGATGCGATACCCTCGCTGTGGCCGACACGATCGGTAAGGGGACGCCGGAGCGCATCGGCGCGATGCTCGAGGCCGTTCTCGCCCACTGGCCGCCGGAAAAGGTGGCAGCCCATCTCCACGATACCCTTGGCCTCGCGCTGGCCAATGTAGATGTGGCGCTCGCGGCAGGTTTGCGCAGCTTCGACAGCTCCGTCGCGGGGCTTGGCGGCTGCCCTTATGCGCCCGGCGCACCGGGCAATCTGGCGACGGAGGCGCTTGTAGCGCACCTTGAGGCCAAGGGCCACGCGACAGGCATCGATCAGGACAAACTCAAGGCCGCCGCAGAGTTCGCGCGGCGCATGGTGGGGCGCTGACATGGTGATTGAGACGGATATCGACGCACGCGGCGTCCGCACGCTCTGGCTCGCGCGCGAGGATGTCCACAATGCGATGAACGCGGAGATGATGGACGCGATCACTGCGCTCGCAGCCGATTTGAAGCCCGGCGGAGAGACCCGTGTCCTCGTGCTGGCCGGGCGCGGCAAGAGCTTTTGCGCGGGCGGCGATCTCGGCTGGATGCGTGCGCAATTCGAGGCGGACAGCGGCACCCGAGCGGTAGAGGCGCGGCGTCTGGCGGATATGCTCTACGCGCTTCATCGCCTCGACATCCCGGTCATTTCACGCGTTCATGGCAATTGCTTTGGCGGCGGCGTGGGCCTCACCTGCATCGCTGATGCGGCTGTGGGTGTGCGTGGGAAGCTCCTTGGTCTCACAGAGACGCGCCTCGGCATTATCCCGGCCACGATTGGCCCCTACGTTCATGCGCGGATGGGGCCGCGCCTCAACGAGGTCTTCATGTCCTCGCGCCGCTTTGAGGCCGAAGAAGCCGTGCGCCTCGGCATTCTGTCCAAGGCCGTGGACGAGGCCGATCTTGATGCCGCCATCGAGGCGGAAGTTACGCCCTATCTTGCCTGCGCACCGGCCGCGGTCTCTGAGGCCAAGGCGCTGGCCCGCCGGTTTGGGCCCACCATCGATGCCGCGCTCATCGAGGCCACAATGGAGGCACTCACCACCCGCTGGGAGAGCCAGGAGGCCGCCGACGGCGTCTCGGCTTTCTTTGACAAGCGCCCGCCGCCCTGGGCGCTCTGAGCCCGACCCCTGAGACATTGACCGGGGGCGCTGCGGCGCGTCTACTGCGCGCAAAGATATAAGGGAGCGCGCAGTGGACGAGCCAATCCTGCTCTACGGTATCGGAGCCACCAAAGCGGGGACATCCTGGCTCTACCGCACGCTGGCAGACCGGGACGACTGCGCGCTGCCTGCGGTCAAAGAGCTCCACTACTGGGATACGTTCCACGGCCCCACCAAGGAAAAGCAGATCACCGCGCTGGAGGGGCAGCTCCTCAAAGCACGGGCGCTCATGGAGGAGGCGGAGGCGGCAGGGCGGGGGTGGCAGGTGCGCAATCTCACGCGCCGGATCCGCGATCTTGAGGGGCTGATCGTGATGCTGGGCGCGCCGCGCAAGGGCCATCTGGCCTATCTCGATTACGTCACGGGGCGCGGTGCGGCCGCGCTCATGGCCGATATCTGCCCGGCTTACGGGCTCCTCGGGAAGGGGCGTTTCAAGGAGATGCTCGACCTGCACCCCAAGTCGCGCGTGCTTTACCTCGTGCGCGACCCCCTCGCGCGGCTCTGGTCGGCGGTGCGGATGCAGGCCGAGCGCCAGCTGATGGAGGGCCAGACCGTGCCCGAGAAATCAAACGCCACGCTCTGGCGCATCCTGAACAAGGACCACGAGACCCACATCACCGAGCGCGGCGATTACGCGGGCACCATCGCACGCATAGAGGCCGCCATCCCGCCCGAGCGGGGCCGCGTGATGGTGATGGAGGAACTCATGAGTGACGAAGGCTACGGATCACTTTGCGACTGGCTCGGGCTCCCGCGCGCGCCAGCCCCGATTGAGCGGCGCGTCCATGAAGGTGCGCCCGTCACGATGCGCGGGGATCTGAGACCCGCGGCTCTCAAGATGCTTGCCCCGCAATACGAGGCGGTGGCGGCCCATCTCGGCCGCGTCCCTGACGCCTGGGCCGCGCAAATGGAGGCACTCTGACATGCTCATCTGGTACGCGCTCTACTGCGCTTTCGTGATCATCCCGTTCTGGCAGCTTTTGCCGAGGTTCGGGCTGCCATCGTATCTCGCGCTGATGGCGGCCTTTCCGCTCCTTGCGGTGGTGCTGCTTTGGCTGATAGCCTTTGGTGATAAGATCGGCTTCGGGGGTGGGAAGTGACGGCGCTCATCGCCGAGGGGTGGACGTGGCAGACCGGTGTCTTTGTCTTCGTCTCGGTGGTGACGCTGGCTGTCACGGCCGTCATCGTGGCCCTCATGGTGCGCAACCCGCGTGCCGGGCTCGTCCGCCTCGATCATCTCGAGGAGGCGCTGCCAGAGGTGATGGCGGGCCGCTACATCTGCTTCTTCATCCTGACCCTCCTTGCCGTTCTGCACGGAGACTTCCTTGTGATGGCGGGGCTGCAAACCGCGTTTACAGCAGCATCTCTTGCGGATGTGCTGATCTACGCGCGTCGGCGAAAGCCTGTTCGCCCCCATGTTTTGGCGGGTTTGGCCTCCGCAGGGGCGGCGCTCATGTGCGGCTACATCGCGGCCACATCTCCAGCCTGATTGCACCCCGTCAGCGGGCCCGGAAAGAGATTAGCGCTTCATGGAGACAAATATTCCTTCACGGATGCGGCCCGCTCATGCCAAATGAGCCGATGGTGCAATCCACGCCGCTAGAGGATGACTTCATGACACAGGAACTCCCCAGATTTTCTTGTTTC
>JBCBME010000325.1:0-3477 GCA_039822945.1 Pseudomonadota bacterium | reverse complement strand
CTGACGGCCGATCAGACGCACGGGCGCGCCCTCGGTGATCTCGGGGGCGAGCGCATCCATGGCGAGCACCTTGGTGAACTTCTCCGGCCAATCGGCGAGGTAGGCTTCCACCTGACACCACTCGCGGTCGCGAAACTTCTCCTTGGGCGCGGCCTCGAAGAGCGCGCAGGTGGGGTTCGTGTGCATGAGCGGGGTTGCGTAGGCCTCCCATTCGGGGCGCAGCTGAACGGCATGGACGCCCTGAAAGAGCGTGGGGATGAAGGCCCCGTTCGTCGCAGTCGCATAGGCCTGGACGTGCCAGAGCCGCGAATTGGCATTGGAGAAGTTGCCCGGACCAAAGACGGGAAGGATGCGGTCCGAAGGCTCCACTGTCTCATCAAGGAGCGCGGTGAGATCGCGCATCTCCGCGTCATGCGCGCCCCAATAGGTGGCCATCTGGTGGCTGCGGAAGCCGATCAGCGCCAGGACGATCGCCCCCACGGCCACAGCTCCGCGCGGTGAGGGCAGGCGCAGCTCCGTGCTTGCGATCATCACGAGGATGAAGACGAACGGAAAGCGGATGTCGATGAGTGCCACTCCGGCGAGCCATGTCGGCGCAAGGGCCGCAACGGCCAGAAGGATCAGGACAGGCAGCCGCATCGCAGGCGCTACCTTGAGCCCCCAGCGGAAGGGCAGAAGCGACGTGAGGAAAATCCCGTAAAGCACCATGGTGATGATGAAAATCGTGCTGTTGAGCGCGCCTGTCATATCGAGCGCGTAGGAGTGCATGGGCCCGGCAAAGCGCAGGATGCGCGTGGCAAAGGATCCAAACTCCGTATGGTTTCCAGCCGGATTTTCCGGGCCTGTCGCCATCGAGAAAAGGAGGTAGGCGAGCGGCAAAAGGAAAGGCACCGCCATGAGCGCCCCCTGCCTCAGGCTTGCCAGATCGCGCCGCTCCAAGAGCTTTTGCGCCTCGCGGCCAAAGGCCAGCGTCGCCAAGATTGCGAACGCGAAAAAGTGCATGATGAAGAGCACCGGCGTGATCGCGACAAAGACTGCGAGCCTCTGCCAGACGGGCCGCGCTTCAAGCACGAGGTAGAGCGCGAAAGCATAGATCGCGAAGGGCAGCGAAAAGCTGTAATTCTGAAAGCCGTAGAGGAACGTCGCGCTGAAGACCGCGAGGCCTGTGGCGAGGGTCCAGGCCGTGATGCGCCCATGGACGACAAAAGCCAGCACCAATGCTGAGGCGAAGAGATTGAGCGCCGCAAAAGCCATCACGCGATGGCTGAAGAGGATCGCCGACCCCTCCCCGATCGCCTGCCAGAGGAGATCAACGGCGGAGTTCGGCACGATCACGAATGTCGAGGTCCAGTACTGCGCGAGCGGGCTCCCGTCGCCGGCGGCCATGATCGTGTGGCGCGCGATGTGGTTGGGCAGGTCCGTCAGCGGCAGGTAGAGCGCTTGCGTGAAGGGGTAGAGGATCGCCAAAGCCGCGAGGAGCGCAGCTGCACCGATGGGCCAGACGCGGCCTCCCCCACCCGTCTCCGCGCGCATCATTCGGCCGCGATCCGAAGGTCAGAGGATTTGGCCGCAGCAGGGCGGCTGATCTCGTCGACGATGAAGCGCGGGCGCGCCTTCGTCTCAAGATAAATCTTGCCGATGTATTCACCGATGACGCCGAGCGCGATCATGTGCACGCCGCCAAGGATATAGATGGGCAGCACGATGGACGTCCAGCCGGGCACGACCGACCCCAAGGACCACACCACGAGCGAGTAGATCGCGTAGCAGAGCGAGAGCCCTGCCACGATAAAGCCCGCCGCCGTGATGATCCGGAGCGGTTTGATAGAGAACGATGTCACGCCCTCGACGGCCAGCGCGAGCATCTTGCGCAGCGGGTACTTGCTTTCCCCGGCCACGCGCTCGCCCCGGTCATAGGTAACGATGGCCGATTGAAAGCCGATCTGGCGCACGAGGCCGCGCAGAAAGAGGTTCCTCTCCTTGAAGCCCGAGAGCGCGGCGATCGTCTTCGCGCTCATCAGGCGGAAATCGGCATGGTCGGGAATGATATCGACGCCCATGGACTTCAGGAATTTATAGTAGCCACGCGCCGTGGCGCGCTTGAAGACGGTGTCGGTGTCGCGGCCAGCGCGCACGCCAAAGACGATCTCGGCGCCCTCGCGGTAGCGGTCGAGCATTTCGGCCACGACGGAGGGGTCATCCTGCAGGTCTGCATCCATGGAGATGGTGACATCGCCATCGGCATTCAAAAGCCCGGCGAGGAGCGCGGCCTGGTGGCCCTGGTTCCGCGAGAGCCGGAGACCCGTGACACGGTGCGTCTTTCGCGCGGCTTCGATCATCTCCCATGTGCGATCGCGGGAGCCATCATCTACGAGCAGGATCTCTGCGGGGGCTGCGATGCGGCCCGAGGCCTCGAGCGCGGCGGACATGGATTTGAGCGCCTCGAGAAGCGCCGGGAGCGCCTCTTCCTCGTTGTAGCACGGGATCACAAAGCTCAGCGTCGGGATCGGGTTTGTCATGAGAAGACCATCCATTTCATCCCGGCAAAGACGGCCACGCTGTAGGTGGCGGCGCCGAGGATCTGCGCGATCGGGTAAGCGAGGCCCGCGCCCGTCAGCACGAGCGTGAGGGCAAGGTTGGCGGCAAAGGCCAGCGCCACGAGGACAACAAACGCGAGCGCCGTGCGGCCAAGCGCGCCGCTATGGCCAAACGTCCAGCGCTTGTTGAGGGTGTAGCTCAGGCACCAGCCCGCGCCGTAGCCCACGAGATTGGCCACGAGGATCGAGGCACCGAGCCCATAGACGCAGGCCAGGATCAGCCCGTAGCCCAGGGCCGTGTTGAGGACGCCCGTGACGCCATAGCGCCAAAGCTGTCCCATCAGGTTGCGTTCTGTTGCATCAATTGCGGTCACCGGTCCCCACCTTTTGACCCTTCGTTTGCAAGGAAAGGGCCATGTGAATGGGGCAAAACCGGGGCAGCGGGGGGGAATTCTCGTGCGCAGGCTCAACCAGTGGCTTCGCTGCCGCGGCTAAACGTCTGGGTGACCGGGTGTTTTGGCTACTCGTCGCCGAGCAAAAGCGCGGAAAGCGGCGCGAGGTTCACGCGGGCGGCGCGGTCCTGCTGTTGCCAGATCAAGAGCGCGCTGATCGTCTCGGCGCGCATCCGGGCCACGAGCACCACTTCGCCCTCCTGTGAGGCGCTGAACGCGGCCTGATCGAGGAAGCGGCGGATGATCGTGTTGCCCTGCCCCTCACCATCGAGATCGCGAAAGACGGTGCGGACAGGTACGCCCTCCTGCTCGGCCAAACGGGCGGCGGTGTTGAGCCCGGCCTCAAACGTCAGGAGGCCATGGCCGCTTTCGGCGAGGATCTCCACCACCTGCTCGCTCACGGCCCGGTCGCCCCGAAACCCCGAGAATGTGCCGTCGAAAACGACCACTGCCTCAGGCACCGCCTGGAAGTATCCCGCCATGGCAAC
>JBCBME010000324.1:0-3491 GCA_039822945.1 Pseudomonadota bacterium | reverse complement strand
TACGGCTAACTCTATCTTGGAGCATTTTGGGGGATTCAACGAGGTCACGAATTTCCTTCGTAAAAGCATCTCTCCCACCAGCATGCGCCCAGTCCTTTTCGCATGGCATTGCCCTTAAAAAATAATCAAGCCTTTCCAAAGCCACTGCTCCATTATTGTGCAAAATCTCAAAATATAAAGTATTACGAATTGTATATACGGCCCTATTCCGAATATCGATCTCACGCTCAAGAAATTGCAAAACTGTGTTGCTTCGAATTTCTCCACAAATTGGTAAGGGTGAGTGCAGCCTGAAAGCCTCAATCGCACGTTCATGATATTCTGCATGGGCATAAATTCCTGACATAGCAAGTTTTGAACCATGCCTGTAACCAACACTAGGAAGATCTGCGGATCCCGCAATATATATAGTCGTTTCTTCCATATATGGCAAGTAGAAAATAAACTGCGGCTTATAACTCTGATCTTGGTATTCGAATAAGAGTCCAATGAAGCATTCATCGACACGGCGAAGCAGAAAGCGGCTGCGGAACTTCCGAAGACATGGAAATCCCTTTCGCCAGTCGTTCAGCACAGTAGTTGGTAACACCATAGGTACCTCACAATTCTGATGTTTGGCGCTGGACTGTTTGGTACGTAGTTGAGTTGCCGTGTGCGGCGGCCGGATGGAAGCCCGCCCGACCCAAACTTGTAGTCGTAGATGGTCCCAGTCGCCGGATCACGGACGTCCGGGCGAGAACTACCAGGCGTCCCACGTGGCACTGGCTGTCCGTTCAACCAGCTAATCTCGTATTCAAGGCCGCGTGAATTAACCGGATCAACTCTTCTCGCGTATCTCTCGGCGAGGTTGTGCCCTCTCGTGCCGCGGACGCCGCCCGTCAAGTTAGAGTTTCTCCGTCGCTGAAGCAGGCGATCCGCAGCGTCCTTCGCGCGCCTGACAAACTGATCAGTGTTGAGGCGCTTCCCAGCACCCGCACGCAAGCCGAGCCCGCCACCGCGCATACCTGTCGTGCTACCAGAAATGGCTCTTATGCCAAGGCCACCCCCCCGGAATGCCACTCCCCCTAAAGCGCCTAGAAGAGCGTCGGTTCCGATTTGCTCCCATGTATAACAGCCGTCGCCGTAGTACATGTCGTAGTAATAGCCGATTGTGAGGCTCAACGTGACTTCAACAAGAGTAGGAAACCAAATCAGGATCGCCGCTTCACCATTTGGATCAACGTAGCGCCAAGGTCTGTTTCTCGCATACCCATAGACTCTTGGTCCATCGACCAGTCCGAGGGGGTTTGCTTGTAGGTATCGTCCTGTTCTGGGGTCGTAGTCTCGGTACCAGTTTTGGTGGAGGCCGGTCTCTGACTGGAACCACTGGCCGGGGAAGCGGAGGTGTTGGCTCTCGAGGCTGAAGGTGTCGGTGGTGATCTCCTCTAGCGCGCCGAAGGGATGTAGATTGCCGGCCAGACCACCCGAACCGTCGTGCTCAATGCCAGCACGGGATGCATAACCTTGTCGTATCCGAGGAAGGAGGCCTAGCCCACCTCTGAAGATTGCTTCCAGACGGTCAGCCGCCGTATGGCTTGGCGGTAGTTGGGAGGAGGGCGTTGACGTTTGCTGCGCGCAGTCTCCCGGCGCCTTAGAGCTGGAGGGCGGGGCGCCGAAGTGGGCGGGCCATGCCTTTCGAAGATGATTGAGATGCGCGAGCTATTCTGCCGCGACCCGCGATGCGAGTTTGATGACCACCGATCCCACTCCGACCTGGCCCGAGATGACGGATGATGACCGAGCCTTCTGGGCGCCACGGCTCGAGGAGGGAGAGACGCTGCTCTGGGCGGGCAGACCTCCAAGACGCCTGTTCATTCTGTCGACGCCCTGGGACGTGGCGTTCACGGTGATGTTCGGCCTTTGGATCGTCGGTACCTTCACGGTCGGCTATTCGGCGCTCGTCGGTCATTTCGGCCTCGATCCCTCGCCGCCGATACAGCGCGCCCAGGAGAACCCAGCCGCGGGCCTGCTGTTCCTGGGCTTCTCGATCTTGGGTGGGATGACATGGTGGCTTGGCCGCTCCTCACGGGAGAAGTGTCGCTACGCCATCACCGATCGCGCGATACGGGCCGTGACGCCGCGAGGGCTCGGGGGCGTGCTCAACCGCCACGAGCTCAAGCATGACCGCGAGCTCCAGATCGAAATGAGCGCGGGCCGAAGCGGAGAGGGTTGGTTGTTGGTGCACCGAGGCTCGACCTTCTGGCGTGGCTTCGCCTCCGCGGGTATGATCGTCTCACAGCGCGTCTTCGGCGCCAACGCCAACGTCTCGATCTGCTTCCGCGACCCCCTGGTCTTCGACATCGTGACGGACCCGCGCCGCCTGCACGACTGCCTGCGTGCCCTGCCCGCCTACCGCGATTGATCCCGACCGGGCCGGGGCGTATGGCGGAGGGGAGTATGCGGAGGGCCCCATGACCTTGCTTGCGAATGCGCGCCTTGTGGATCCGGCGTCGGGGTATGACGGGCCGGGGGGCGTGCGGCTCGACGGTGGGGCGGTTGCGGAGGTCTGGCGGGAAGCGGTGCCGGTCGCGCCGGGGGCCGTCGATTGCGGGGGCAGGGTGCTGGGCCCGGGGCTCGTCGATGCGCGGGTCTTTGCCGGGGAGCCTGGGGCGCGGCATCGCGAGAGTTTCCAGTCCGCAGGCGCCGCTGCCGCCGCCGGGGGCGTCACGACTATCGTTGCGCAGGCGGATACAACACCGCCGCTAGACGACCCCGCGCTACTCCAATTCGCGCTGGAGCGGGGCCGCGCCACCTCGCCCATCCGGGTCGCGGCCATGGGGGCGCTGACCAAGGGCCTCGAGGGCCGGGAGATGACGGAGCAGGCGCTGCTCCTCGATGCGGGTGCCGTCGCGCTCTCGGACGCGGACCGCCCGGTAGCGGATACGGGCGTGCTGCGCGCCCTCATGACCTATGCGACCGGCACGGATGCGCTCATCGTCCATCACAGCCAGGATCCCGCGCTCTCGGCCAAGGGGTGCGCGACATCGGGCGAGTTCGCCACGCGCCTCGGCCTGCCCGCGGTGCCCGCCATCGCGGAGCGGATCGGGCTCGAGCGGGACCTCGCGCTCGCCGAGGCGACGGGGGCGCGGTATCATGCGGATGTGCTGTCGACCGCCGGGGCGCTTCCCGCACTCGCCCGCGCCAAGGAGGCGGGGCTGCGCGTCACAGCGGGGACGAGCATCCACCACCTCACGCTCAATGAATTCGACATCGGCCCCTATCGGAGCTTCTTCAAGATGGACCCGCCCCTCCGCGCCGAGGAGGACCGGCGGGCGACGGTGGAAGCGTTGGCCTCGGGGCTCATCGACATCGTCGTCTCGGGCCACGCGCCCTGGGATGCGGAGGCGAAGCGGCTGCCCTTCGAGGAGGCGGCGGCGGGGGCAGTGGGGCTAGAGACCTTCCTGCCGGCGATGATGCGCCTTGTGCAGGCGGGTGAGCTCAGCATGCTCCGG
>JBCBME010000323.1:0-3521 GCA_039822945.1 Pseudomonadota bacterium | reverse complement strand
AGATGCGTCACGCGTGCATCAAGCCCCGGCAGGTTCGGCCCCAGCGGGATCGCGATCGAGAGCTCATCCGTCTTCAGCCCCGCCCGCGGCCCGAGGATCACCTGCGCGCCAGAGCCCTCAAGCGCGGCCATCCGCGCGGCATCGAGGTGCAAAAGACCCGGGGCAACCACCATCGCGTATCTGCTCAGCGATCCGTGATCGGCGGGCAGGATGTCGATGTTGAGCCCGGCCCGGCGCAGCGCGCGGTAGGCTTCATAGACGAGGTGAAAGTAATCGAAATCTGCGCCCTGCGGCTGGGCCTCCCACGCATAGGCGCTGTCGTAGTCAAAGATGAGCGCGACGTCCGCGCGTGCGGTCCCGGCCTCCGGGGCCTCGGCCAGATCGCGGGCCACTTGCGCGGCCTCCGCCAGTCCGGGGGCTGGGGCGTTGTCCGGCAGCTTGAGGCCTGCATGCTGCTGCTCTTGCGCAAACGGCGCCTGCCGCCAGCGGAAGTAGCAGACCGTTTCGGCCCCGTGGGCAAAGGCCTCATGCGCCCAGAGGCGCACCATCCCGGGCAGCGGAGCGGGGTTCCACGGTGCCCAGTTCACCGGGCCGGGCTGTTGCTCCATCACCCACCAACGGCCATCTTCGGGGGCCGCCTCTGCCCTGAGCGCGCCGCAGGTGCGGTAGAGATCGTGGTGAAAGGCCTGAAAGTCCGGATCGCCCTGGCGGACGTAACGCGCCTTGACCTCCGGCGGCGCATCGTTGCGATCCATCAGGAAGCCGAGGGGGTAGCTGTCCCAGCTCGCCACGTCGAGGTCACGGCTCACGTCGTAGTGGTCAAAGGCCGTGATGCGGCCCATGAAATTGTGCACGATGGGGGCGTCTGACTGCGCCCGGATCGCCTCGCATTGCACGCGGTTGAAGCGCACCACCTGATCGGAGCTGAAGCGGCGGAAGGCCAGCACATGCGCCGGATTGGGTTCTGTCACGGTAAGGTTGGGCAGGCCGACCTCGGCGAAATCGCGGTACTCCATCGACCAGAACACATTGCCCCATGCACGGTTCAGCGCGTCCGGCGACTGGTAGCGCTGGGCCAGCCAGTCCTGAAAGGCGCGCTGAGCGGCGGGGGAATACGAGATCGCGGTGTCGTGGCAATCGTACTCGTTGTCGGTCTGCCAGGCCTGCACGCGCTCGCCATAGCGCTCGGCCATGAGCCCCGCGATGCGGCGCGCCTCCTCGCGGTAGCCGTCATGGGAAAAGCAGTAATGCCGCCGGGAGCCGAAGCCGCGCGGGCGGCCCTCGGTGTCATGGGCCAGCATGTCGGGGTGCCGCTCCAGCATCCAGCGCGGCGGCGTGGCGGTGGGCGTGCCCATGATCACGTTGAGGCCTGCGCCCCGCAGAACGGCGACCGCGTCATCGAGCCAGCCCCAGTCCAGCACGCCGGGCTCTGCCTCGATCCGCGACCACGCGAACTCCCCGATGCGGACCCAGCTCAGCCCCGTGGCCGCCATCTCCGTGGCGTCGGCCTCCCACATCTCGCGTGGCCAGTGTTCGGGGTAATAGCAAACACCGAGGGTGCGCTTCATAGGATCACCTGATGTTCCGCGACGCCCTGACCTGCCCCCTCGATCACGTAGGTGCGGCCCTCGCCCTCTCCCTCGAGCCCATCGGCGGAGGAGGTGACGTAAAGCGTGGTGAGATCCGCCCCGCCAAAGGCCGGGCACGTCGTGTGGAGGCCGGGGATATCGAGCGTCTTCAGAAGCTTGCCCTGAGGCGAGTAGACGGCCACCCGGCTCGATCCCCATTGCGCGTTCCAGAGATTGCCCTCTGCGTCACAGACCGATCCATCTGCCGCGAGCCCCTCCTCCCGGAGATCGAGGAAGACCTCCGCGGGCCCCTCGGGCCAGCCCTCCGTGGGCTCCAGCGGCTGCCGCATGATGAGCCGCTCGGGCGTGTCGGCCCAGTAGGCCGCGCTGCGATCCGGCGCAAAACAGATCGAGTTTGAGATGGAGATGTCATCGATGAGCTTGGTGACCGTGCCGCGCCAATAGCGGTAGATCGCACCTGCGTTCGGCTCGGATGCGATCCCCATCGTGCCGATCCAGAACCCGCCCCATGGGTCCGCACGGCCGTCATTGGAGCGCGTGACAGGATCATCGGCTTCGAGCGGCACCAGCGCCTCTGACCAGCCGGTGGAGATATCAAATCGGCTGAGCGCTTTTGAGGACGCGATGAGGAGCGTGTCCCTGTCGACCCAGCCCGCCGCGGAGACGTAGTCCGGAAACTGCCAGGATCGCTCAGCGGTGCGCAGTTCCTTGGCGAGGATGTCAAACCAGAAGAGCTCCTGCCGCTCAGGGTGCCAGAGCGGTCCCTCCCCGAGAAGGCAGCGATGCGGGTCGTAGATGTCGGTCATCAGCGTCATGTTGTGGCCTCATCATAGGCGCGCACGAGCTCCGCGGCACGTGTGGCAACCTCTGCGGCTGTCATGCCGGGCTTGTAGAGCGCGGATCCAATGCCAAAGCCATCCGCGCTCGCAGCGATCCATGCGCCGAAATTCTCGGGGCCAGCACCGCCCACGGCATAGACCTGGCAGCCGGGGGGCAGCACTGCGCGCAGCGCCTTGAGCCCGCCAGGGCCCGCCATGTTGCCGGGGAAGAGCTTGAGGCCCGTGGCACCCGCCTTCAGCGCGGCGAAAGCTTCTGTCGGAGAAAAGATGCCGGGCCAGGACGCCATGCCCGCCGCAACCGTTGCCGCGATGACCTCCGTGTCACAGTTGGGCGAAACGACGAGCCCGCCGCCTGCCGCTTTCACGCGCGCCACATCGTCAGTGGTGAGCACGGTTCCCGCACCGATGAGCGCAGCCTCCCCGTGGGCGTCGACCATGGCCGCAATGCTCTCAAACGGGTCAGGCGAGTTGAGCGGGACTTCGATCCGGTCGATGCCCGCATCGATCAGGGCTGCGGTGACGGGCACGGCCTCAGCGGGCGTGATGCCCCGCATGATGGCGATGAGAGGGCGGCTCATGATTTGCGAAGCTCCTTATAGGCAGCGGCCAGGCCTGCGAGTGTCATGCGGGGCCCGTCGGCGATGGTGGCAGGCACGCCCTGATCGGCCAGTGCCGCGCCGTAGATCCGGCTGATCGCCGAGGCGCCAATAACGGCTACCTGCTGACCAAGCCAATAGGGGCGCGCGGCGGCAAGCTCGGCCCCGATGAGAAGCCCCGAAAGCCGCGCCCGCGCCCGCTCACCCGCCAGCCCGTAGAGGAGGTTTTCGGCGCGAAGCGAAAAGAGCCGCGCGGCGAGCCGCTCCGGATTGGCGATGGCGTCATCCACCGCGTCCGTGAAGGCGTCATCGTCCCACCCCGTGGGGGCCACCGAATGGCGCAGCACCGACTGCCCCGACAAAAGCGCAAAGAGCTCCCCTGTCATTGACGTCTGGAAGCTCACGATTTCACCGGCGCTCACCTCGGCCCATTTCGTGTGGGTGCCGGGCAGGCAAACCACACCGTCCCAGCCGGGGTTGAGCGCAAGAAAGCCCGC
>JBCBME010000322.1:0-3539 GCA_039822945.1 Pseudomonadota bacterium | reverse complement strand
CCGCGAGCCCCGTGGTGATCTCACGCTTTTCGCTCAGCGAGAGCCCGTCGAGGGCTGCCACGACGCGGCCCGCTGTGGTGTAAGAGCGGTCCATGCGGCGCAAGAGGTAGCCCACAAGGTTTGACGCCGGGTTGAGCTGCCGGTCCGCCATGAGCTTGCCCAGGATCGCGGCGAGCGTGGCATCGTCGGGTTCCTCGATGCGGGTAGTGGCGGTGGCCTCCATCCGGCTCTTGAGGTCGGGCAGGGCGATCCCCCACGCGCCGGGTGGGCGCGGTGCAGAGAGCAGCAGCGGCAAACCGGCTGCCGCGAGATTGTTGTGAAGATGAAAGAGCGCCTCTTCAGCCGCCGGATCGCCGGCCACGAGATGGGCGTCGTCCACGGCCACGCCGGTCTCTGCGCTGCGGGGCAGGGCGTCTGGCCGGGCCAGACGCCTTTCCTCAGCCGCCCAGATGGTCAGGAGATGCGTCTTTCCTGCCCCCGCCTCCCCCAGCAGCAGCAGCTTTCCGGCGGGCCATTGGGCCGCGTCACGCAGCATCGCGCGGGCCAGAGCACTCGCCTCCCCTTGGTGGAAATCTTCGACGGCGTAAGAGGTGTGGAGCGGCTGCGGAAAGGCGAGCTGCTCAGCCATCCTCGCCACCGCCCGTTTTCCCGCGGAAGAGGAGCCCCGCCTTGTATTCTGCCACCAGGAACCGCGCCAAAACGCCGATCGCGGCGGCAAGCGGCACCCCGATCAGGAGCCCCACAAACCCGAAAAGCGCTCCAAAGACCGAAAGCGACAGCAGGAGCCACACCGGGTGAAGCCCCACCGAATTGCCCACGAGCTTCGGCGTCAGCACGTTGCCCTCGATCATTTGACCGGCCATGAAAATGGCCGCCACGATCAGGATACGGATCCAGTCTGTCCCGCCGCCCTCAAGAGCGCCCCAATATTGAAAAAGGGCAAGGCCCACGGCCAAAACCCCGCCAATGACGGCGCCCAGATATGGAATAAATGTAACGAGCCCGGCGATGAAACCCACGACAAGGCCGAATTGCAGCCCCACCAGCATGAGCGCCACGGCGTAGTATGTCCCCAGGATGAGGCAGACCGAGCCCATGCCGCGGACGAAGCCAGCAAGGACGCGGTCGATGTCGCGCGCGATGGTGCGCACGGTCTCGAGATGATCGCGCGGGATGAGCTTGTCGATCTCGGCCACCATCTTGTCCCAGTCGAGAAGCATGTAGAAGGCCACAACTGGCACGATCACAAAGAGGAGGACGATGTTCACCACGCCCGCCGCCGATGTCAGGAGCGTGTTGACGAGCTCACCGCCCCGGCTCTGGATCGTCTCCCCTACCGTCACGAGCGATTGGCGCGCCACGGAGGTCTCATCCATCAGCGTGGGATACCGCTCCGTCAGGAAATCGCGCAGGTTCGCAAAGATCGAGGGGGCCGCGTTAAAGAGCGACACCGCCTGCTGCACGAGCGCAGGCACCACGAGGATCACCAGCATGAAAAAGATCAGCACAGCCCCGAACGTGATGATCACCGTGGCCAGCACCCGGCTCGCCCCCATGCTTTCAAGCCTGTCGGCCACGGGATCAAGGAAGTAGGCAATCGCCATGCCGATGATGAACGGCATCATGACCGAGCCCAGATACCACATCACAAGCGCGAAAATGAGCGCGAGGATCGACCAGTATAGGGTCTGGGTGCGGTTGGGCAGGGCCATTACTGTCTCTTGCTCGGTTTCCCCATAGGTCGAGCTTTCGCCCCCCGCTTGCAAGCAAAAAGGGCTGGGCGCGCGGCCCAGCCCTTCTCAATCATGCGATCTGCTTAGTGGCAGGCAGGGCGGGTGCCCGGCAGCAGCACTTTGTCGATCACGTGGATCACGCCATTGTCGGCTTCGATGTTGGCGATGATCACGTTGGCTTCCACGCCCGTGCCGTCGGCGATGGTGACACCGGCCGTGGAGGCATCGATGCACAGGCGCTCGGCCGTGTTGACGGGCTTGTAGTAGTTCGCGCCGGCGGCAAACTGGTTGGCCAGGAGCTTGCGGTCGTCGACGTGGTAGGTGAGCACGGCCTGAAGCTGTGCGAGGTTCTCGGGCTGAAGCAGCGTCTCAACCGTGCCCTCGGGCAGCGCGGCAAAGGCGTCGTTGACCGGTGCAAAGACCGTGAAGGGGCCGGGGCCCGAAAGCGTCTCCACGAGGCCAGCGGCGCTCACGGCAGCCACGAGGGTCGAAAAGCGCTCGTCCCCTGCGGCGATATCGACGATCGTGTTGGCGGATGCTGCGGCGCCCGACACGGCAAGAGCAGCGGCAGCGACTGCGGATTTAACGTTGAATTTCATGGGTCTCGTTCCCTTATTTGATG
Organism: Pseudomonadota bacterium; assembly: GCA_039822945.1. Lineage (GTDB taxonomy): Bacteria > Pseudomonadota > Alphaproteobacteria > Rhodobacterales > Rhodobacteraceae > Shimia_B. The sequence continues at coordinate 1,184 of JBCBME010000322.1, read as the reverse complement.
CAATGCCCGTCTCTCGCGAGCATCTGGGAAGGGATACGGGGGCGGTCTCTGGCCAGTTCACCACGATCACGGCCGCGTTACCTCGCGTGTGCCCCTTGCGACCGATTGTTACGAAAATGGCCGTGGTTTTATCTCTTCGTTGCGCTCCGGCCGTATTCCTTTGGCGGGAAATGTTACAGAAACTCGCCCCTTCTCAGCGCGGCGCTTGCGCTTTGGCCGCTTGAGGCCGCTCCCGGCTTGCCCTATTCCGGCCCGGCACGTTGATGGAGAGCCCGATGCGCCTGAGCCGCTACTTCCTGCCTGTCCTCAAAGAGACCCCGGCCGAGGCGCAGATCGTCTCGCACCGGCTGATGCTGCGCGCGGGCATGATCAAGCAGGCGAGCGCCGGGATCTATTCCTGGCTGCCCTTGGGCTACAAGGTGCTCGAGAACATCAAGCGCATCGTCGACGAGGAGCAGATCCGCGCGGGCCACATCCCGATGCTGATGCCCACGCTGCAATCCGCCGACCTCTGGCGCGAAAGCGGGCGGTATGACGATTACGGCGAGGAGATGCTGCGCGTGCGTGACCGCCACGACCGCGACATGCTCTACGGCCCCACGAATGAAGAGCTGATCACCGACATCTTCCGCAGCTACGTGCGCTCCTACAAGGATTTGCCGCTCACGCTCTACCACATCCAGTGGAAGTTCCGGGATGAGCGCCGCCCGCGCTTTGGCGTCATGCGGGGCCGCGAGTTCTACATGAAGGACGGCTACAACTTCGATCTGACCGAGGAGGCCGCGCGCCACGCCTATAACCGCCACCTCGTCAGCTACCTGCGCACTTATGAGCGGATGGGCCTGCAGGCGATCCCGATGCGTGCCGATAGCGGCCCCATCGGCGGCGATGACACCCACGAATTCCTCGTGCTAGCCGAAACGGGGGAGAGCGAGGTCTTTTACGACAGCGCCATCACCGATCTGAAATTTGGCGACCGGGCCATCGATTACGACGACGCGGACCAATGCCGTGGCGTGTTGGAGGAGTTCACCTCCCGCTATGCCCGCACCGACGAGACCCATGACGAGGCGGTCTTTGGCGAGGTCCCCGAGGAGCGGCGCCGCACCGCCCGCGGCATCGAGGTGGGGCAGATCTTCTACTTCGGGACGAAGTATTCCGACGCCATGGGTGCCAAGGTTCAG
>JBCBME010000321.1:0-3541 GCA_039822945.1 Pseudomonadota bacterium | reverse complement strand
GCGACGGCGAAATCGCCCGGATAGGTCGCAATGCACTGCGCCGAGCCCCCAAGAACAGCGTGTTGCCCGTCCTCGCCGCCCAAGGCCGGGCAGCCCGAGCCGGCCGCGCGCTTGTTGCAGGGTTGGCGGCTGTCACGGAAATAACTGCACCGCGTGCGTTGTAGCAGATTGCCGCCAAGAGTCGCCATCTCGCGGATCTGCGGCGAGGCCGCCTGGACGAGCGCGGCATGTATGGCGGGCATGGCGGCAACGGCGGGATGAGCGGCGGCGTCTGCCATTGTGGTGAGCGCACCGAGGGTGACCTCGGTCTCCGTCACCTCAATGCCGGAAAGCTCCGCGCGGCGCGCGCTGAGGTCAACCAGCGCGTTCGGCGATGAGGCGCCAAGCTTCATGAGATCCACCATTGTGGTGCCGCCCGCGATAAAGGCTTCGCCTTGGCTTGCCGTCCCGCCTGTTCGAATTGTCAGATTCATTCGAGGTCCTCCTGTCCTGCGACATCGGCGATGGCAGCGCGGATCTGCGGGTAAGCTGCGCATCGGCAAAGGTTGCCCGACATCCACTCTGCGATCTCTGCATCGGATCCCGCATGACCCTCAGCCACACAGGCGACGGCGGACATGATCTGCCCAGGCGTGCAGAAGCCACACTGATAGGCGTCATGCTCGAGAAAGGCTGCCTGCATCGGATGAAGATTGTCGCCGCCTGACAGACCTTCGATCGTTGTCACCTCGCCACGGACCGTCGCGGCAAGCTGCAAACACGATAACACACGCTTTCCATCGATGAGCACCGTGCACGCGCCACACTGACCGTGATCGCAGCCCTTTTTTGTGCCCACGAGGTTGAGCCCCTCGCGCAGGTGATCGAGGAGCGTGGTGCGCGGATCTGCCGGTTGCGGGTGGTCGGATCCATTGATGCGCAGTGTCATGCGGCGGCCTCCCGGCGGCTGGTGAGGGGACGCGCCACCGCGGCAAGGCGGCGGGCGTGGGTGAGCGGGGTGGCGTGGATGACCGCGCCGGTGGCGTCGGCAAAGGCCGAGGCGATGGCTGGGGCAACACCCACAATGGCGATCTCGGCAATGCCTTTGAAATCCATCAACCCGTCTTGGTGGCCAACGAAATGTGCCTCGACATCAGGGCAGTCGGCTTGTGTTGGTATCAGCGCCTCGCCAATCTCGGCATTGGTCCAGTTGCCGCGGCGCCGGTCGAGCCGGGTTTCCTCCATCAGGGCCTGTCCCAGGCCCATGATCATCGCACCGACGAGTTGCGCGCGCGCGATCGTAGGTTGCAGGACCCGCCCGCAATCATAAGCGCCGACAAGGCGGACGACTTCGAGCTCGAGCGTGACCGGATCAACGGCCATCTCGCAGAATACTGCACCAAAGCTTGCCTTGGCCTGCTTGCCGCCCGCGCCGAATGTCAGCCCGGCGCGGCCCTTGGCGGTGATGTCCCCGGTCTTGGCAAGCAGGTCTGCCAGGGGCACGGGGTCACGTCCCGGCACAGCGAGCGCGCTCTGCTGCAACCAGACCTCCGTAGAGTTCTCACCGGCCGCACGCGCCAGCTTTGCTTTAATCTTCTCTACCGCGCTTTGGATTGCAGCGGCGTTCGAATATGTACCCGTCGATCCTATCGAGCCGGCGGCGTAGCCCGCATCCGTCCCTCGCCGGTCGATCTCTATCTGGTCCTGCGGCAGACCGGTCATCTCCGACACAAGCCCTGTCAGCCCAGTCAGCAGACCCTGGCCAATCTCTGCCACGGCCAGCGACACGACCACACGCGCATCGCGGGTCAGCGTCACCGTCGCATGCGCCGGGAATTGGCGACCGAGGTCGATTGCGGAGGCCATACCAAAGCCGCGCCATCGGCCCTGTCCGTCCGACGACCCGCCCTTGGGACGGTCGCGCCAGCCGAAGGCTTCCGCCCCGACTTCGTAGGCCTCCAGCAGCGCTTTGGCGTCCCAGGGTTTGGCGCTGACGGGGTGCTCATCCGCATGGTTTGCGATCCGCAGGTCGAGCGGGTCAGAGCCCGTCCGGCGCGCGATATCGTCCATCCCCTGTTCCAGCGCAAAGATGGCATGGGCCACACCCGGCCCACGCATCCAGCCCGCGCCCGGCAGGTCAAGTTTGGCCACCCGCGTCGTCAAACGGTGGGTGTCATGGGCGTAAAGCTGCATCGGCATCTCTCCAACCGGCTCGACAAAGGCAGCGTGGCCGCGCGCAATGTCCGGCTCGATTACGACCGAGGTCAGCTTGCCCGCGTCATTCGCCCCAAGGCGCAGCCGCTGCCGAACTTCTGAGCGGTGCGACATCAAAGAAAACGTATCGCGCCGCGTCTGCACCAGCTTCACCGGTGCTCCGGCCACCTTCGCCGCCATCGGCGCCAGCAGCAGCGCCTGGTATGAGATATTGCGCCCGAACGCCCCGCCCGACAGGTGGTTCTCAAGCCTGACCTTGCCCTTGCCCGTGCGGCCCAGAACCGCACGACCCAACAGGCCCGCGGGACCCGCGCCCCAGCCCAGTCCCAAAGCCTGCCCAATCATCGAGGCGTCAATGTGATGCCACTGCACAGCTGCGTGGATCGTCACGCCGCCGTCTTCATCCCAGCGCGCGATCACCGCGCCTGGCTCCATCGGGTTGGGGTGGTGCGGAGCGTGGTGGGTTTCAATGTCGGCAACATGGGTGGCGGCGGCGAGGGCTGTGTGCGCGTCGCCCTTTTTCAGGACCCCAGGGCCAATCCCGGCCCGCTTGACGGGGACCAGTCGATCATCTGCGTCCGACAAGATGACAGCCGGGGTGGGCCCATCCTCGATGGCGATCGTCAGCACAGCCAACGCGTCCCGCGCGGCCTGTAGATCGTCGGCAACAATCATCGCAACGACCTGTCCCGCATAGTCGATCCGGTCAGACTGCAACGGCATCCGCGTGCCCGGTTCACACATCGACGCCACAAAGACTCCGCGCATCCGAGGTGCGTTCGCATGATCGATAACGCAGCGCGTGCCCGGCAAGGCGAGCGCCGCCGTCGCATCGACCGACACACGCCCTGATGCGACCGGTGCGGTCGCAACAAGTGCGACGAGCGGTTCCATTCCCGTGTCTGCGAGGCGAAGATCATCGACAAACCCTGCCCGCCCCGTTACTTTCTCAATGCCCTCGATCCTGTGCCCCTGCATGGTTTTTCCTTGGATATTGATGCTTGTACCGTCCGGTACAGGACTAGGTGGATCGACTAGTTAAGAGGTCAAGTTCTTTTCTCGCCCTTCCGTTTCGGCACCGTGAAGTGCTAAATCGCGCTGTATGACGGCTGAGACGAAGTCCAACCACGACAGGGTTTTACGCAGCGCTCGCAAGCTGTTCTTCGAGAAAGGCTTCGCGGCCACCTCGACGGTTGACCTTGCCCGCGAGGCAGGCACATCCAAGGCGACGATTTACGCAGGTTTCGGCAGCATGGAAGGCCTGCTTGGCGCTGTTGTGAACCGGTCAACCTCGGCGGCGATCACAGCGCCAAGCAGGCCTTCCATGCTGCCGAAACCTGCGTAAATC
>JBCBME010000320.1:0-3552 GCA_039822945.1 Pseudomonadota bacterium | reverse complement strand
TGTCACGCGCCCGCTCGATGCCCACGAGAAGTGACAGGTCGATGCGGCTGATATCTGCCACGGGCTCCAACCCATCGGGATCGGCATGCCAGAGGAACGCGCTCGCAATGGCCCAGTCCGGCGCCTCGGCAGGCGGGGGAGACATCCGCTCCAGCGCCGCCGCAATCCGGGCTAAGGTGTCGTCATTCACTTGTCGTCATCATCCGCGAAGGCACCCTCACCGTGGATGTCCTCATCCCAGAGGCCCTGCGCCTTCAGGTCGGCCTCGCGGCGCTTTTCGATGCGCTTCACGAGCTGAATGGACACTTCGTAGAGGCCGTAGACCGCTACAAAGAGGATCACCTGGGTGATGATGTCCGGCGGCGTCACGATGCCTGCAAGCACGAGGATCGCCACCACGGCGTATTTGCGCACTGCTGCGAGGCCCCGCGCGCTGACAAGCCCCGCCTTACCGAGGAGCGTCAGCAGAACCGGCAGCTGAAAACAGAGCCCGAACGCCATGATGAAGGTGATCGTGAGCGACAGGTATTCCGCGACCGAGCCCTGGAAGGCGATGCCAGCCGTGCCGCCATCGACCTGATCTCCGACGGCGTCGCCGGTTTCAGGCGCGATCTGCTGGAAGTTCAGGAAGAAATCGAAAGCGAGCGGGATGACGATGTAAAACGCAAACGCCGCGCCCAGGAAAAACATGAAGGGCGAGGCGAGCAGAAACGGCAAAAACGCCGACTTTTCCGAGCGGTAGAGCCCCGGCGCAACGAAGCGCCACAGCTGGTACGAGATCAGCGGGAAGGCCAGCGCAAAGCCCCCGAGAAGGGAGATCTTGATGGCGACGAAAAAGCCTTCTTGCAGGCGGATCAGGATCAGACCGCATTCCTGCCCGCGCTCGGCCAGCGCCTGACAGATCGGCGTCGTGAGGTAGTTGAAGATCGGGTTCCACACCGTGAAGCAGATGAAGATGCCGATCACGAAGCCCAGCGCCGAGCGGATCAGGCGCGAGCGCAGCTCGGCCAGGTGCTCAATGAGCGGTGCGGAGCTGTCGTCAATGTTGTCCTTGTTGGTGTCGCCCGCGCTCATGCCTTCTTCTCTTCCACTTCGGGCTCAGGCTCTGGTTCGTCAGCCGCTTCTGCCGCCGCTTCGGCCTCAGCCGCGGCCTTGGCGCGTTTTTCAGCTTCCTTGGCCTTGGTGGCCTCGTGGATCTTGCGCGCCGCTTCGGCCCGCTCCTGTTTGAGCTTTGCCGTCTCGGGCCCCATCGCCTTTTGTGGCTGGCCCGGCTCCCACTTGTCGAACTGTTCGGCCGCGTCTTTCAGCGCATCCATGCCAAAGTTTCGCGGGTTCGACATGCCCTTGAGGTCCTTGGCGATATCACTCGCGCCAGAGGCATCCGCCGCTTCGTTCATGGCGGACGAGAATTCGCGCGCCATGCGGCGCACCTTGGCTGTCATCTTGCCAAGCGCCTGGAACATCACAGGCAAATCCTTGGGGCCCACCACGATCAGCGCAACAACACCGATGAGGATCAGCTCACTCCAGCCCATGGGCGGCTCTCCTCGCGGCGGTTAGACCTTGTCTTTGTCTTTCTCGTCTTCGGGCGTGACGTCACGGGCGGCTTCGGCGTCAGCCTTTTCAAGCTCTTCAGCGCCTTCCTTCACGCCCTTTTTGAAGGACGTGATACCCTTGCCCACTTCGCCCATGAGCGAGCTGATCTTACCGCGGCCAAAGAGCACCAGCACCACAACGGCGATGAGCAGCCAGCCCACAGGGGGAATGTTGGTGACAAACATCGGGGTCATCGGATTATCCCTTGATACAGGTGAATTTCAGAGCCTCTCCTTACGCCCATCGCCGAGGCCTGGAAAGCGCTGCGATGCGGAAATCACGTGGCATTTGCGCTTTTCTTGCCATTATCCTGTCAGGAGCGGTTTGAGCGTGATATCGAGGCCCATGGCCCGCTCAGATCGCCTCATCGACCTCATCGGCATCCTGAAAGATGGACGCCTGCACCGCGCCGAAGACATTGCGCCGCGCCTCGGGGTCTCGCTGAGAACGGTCTACCGCGACATGAACACGCTTGCAGCCTCGGGCCTGCCTGTCGAGGGCACGCGGGGCATCGGGTACCGCATCACCGCAGCTATCACCCTGCCACCGCTCAACCTGACGAAGGTGGAGCTTGAGGCGCTTCACATCGGTCTCACCGCCGTTGGCGAGGGGGCCGATGATGAGCTTTCGGGGGCAGCGCAATCGCTCTCGGCCAAGATTGATGCCGCCCTCCCCGAAGATCGTCGCGCGGCGCCCTCCGGATTTGGCTTTGCGATCTACCCCTTTGCCGACGCCGCCTATGGCTTTCAGCACATGCCACCGCTCCGCGCCGCGATCCGCGCCCGCCAGAAGGTAGAGATCGTGCTCGACGGCAAGCGCATCATTAGGCCGCTGCAGCTCGACTATTGGGGGCGCGTCTGGACCTGCGTGGCCTGGTGCGAACGCAGCAAGGACTTTGAGACATTCCGTGTCGACAAGATCGAGGCGCTTCGCGTCCTCCCAGCCATTTTCACGGAGGAGGAAGGCAAGCGGCTCGAGGATTTTCTCTCGCGAGACTAATCCCTTAGCGCGGAAAGATCATGCAGTGGCGTCGCGGCGCGCGCACTGTGAAGCTCCGCCCTTCTCCCGGCAAAAACACGCCGGGCACTGTGGCGCGCAGCGGGGTGCCATCGGGCAAGGCGAAGTCAATCACCGAGATCTGCCCGAGAAAGCGCGCTGCAGTGACACGTGCCTCCACCGCGCTTCCATCCCCGACCGTGACATTGAGCGGGCGTCGCGCGCGCGGAAAGTCGATGCCCACGTGCTGCGGGCGGATCGCGATGCAAATGTCGGTGCCGTCGCTCAGGCCCGGCGCAAGGAAGGGGCCGAATGGTGTGTCGACCAGCGCATTCTCAACCTTGCCTTCGAGGACATTGAGATCGCTGAAGAAACGTGCGGCCGGCAGATCCACGGGCTCATTGTAGACCGTATACGGTGCGCCGCGCTGCGCGATCCGCCCTGCGCGCATGAGTGCGATCTCGTCCCCCATCCGCATCGCCTCTTGCGGATCGTGGGTCACCAGGAGCACCGCTGTCTCTGCCTCACGCAGGATACGCAGGGTCTCCTCCCGAATGCTGTCGCGAAGCCTCTCGTCGAGGCCCGAAAACGGCTCATCCATGAGCATGACACGCGGCGCTGGTGCCAGTGCCCGTGCGAGCGCCACCCGCTGTTGCTCACCGCCTGAGAGCTCATGGGGATAGGCGCGGGCATAACTCTCGAGCCCGACGCGCGCCAGAAGCGCAGAGACACGCTCCCGCCCCTGCCCGCGTTTGAGGCCGTAGGCCACGTTGTCCTCCACGCGCAAATGCGGGAAGAGCGCGAAATCCTGAAACATCAATCCAATGCCCCGCGCCTCCGGCGGGCGGGCTGTCATATCGATGCCGTCGAGGAAGATCTGGCCACCATCTGAGGGCTCCACGCCTGCCACCATCCGTAGCGTCGTGGATTTGCCGCAGCCAGATTGCCCCAGAAGGCACA
>JBCBME010000319.1:0-3563 GCA_039822945.1 Pseudomonadota bacterium | reverse complement strand
TTCGGGTCTCTTCCAGGAGGGCGTGGACGCCATCGTCTTTACCGATCGCGATGGTTTGATCCGATCCGCGAATGAGATCATCGCTCATGGCCTCGGTCGCATCAGCCAGTTCGATCCGGCACAAAAGGAGCCGCTCGCCCGACGCGCGGAACATCTTGGGTGTCACGACGAGGTCTTTCTGCGAGCGTCGCGCCTGCAGCGTCACGGCGCGCTGTTCGTCCGACATCGCGGCGTTCGTGAGGCTCTCGAGGAATTCACTCCGGCGGCGGCCTTCAAACTCCTGCGCGAAGGCATGGCCGAGGATGTCGTCACGCTTTCCGCCGAGGATTTTTGCAGCAGCTCCATTAAGATCTGTCACGCGTCCGTTGCTCACCTGGACGAACACCATGGCATACGGTGCGGTGTCCATGAGCACGCGATAGCGCGTGTCGTAGTCGCGTTGCGCCTCGTAGTCCCGCTCCAAAGCGATCTGTGCTTTGACCAGTTGCTGTTGCATTTCAGCGATAGGACGCAGATCGCGGCCCAGCATCAGGAGCGCGCCATCGGGCGTGATTCGGTGGAATGTGTAGCGAACCGGGAACTCCCAGGCCGTCTTGTCGAGGTGATTGAGCTCCACCGCGCGGGCGTCTTCGCCGGCGGCGATCGCCTCCAGTTTGGCGTCGAGTTTCGGCACGCTTTCGGGCGTCAGGAAGTCGCGCACATTGGCGCCTTCCCAGTGGCCGAGATTGCCGAGCGACCGCGCTTCGCGGTTCACAAGGACAGACAGGATCGTGGCATCGTCAGAGATGACCAGAGACAGATCGGACGCCGACGAAATGATGCCGCCAAGCATCTCTGGCGCGATGAGCGGGATGGATCCTGTGGACCAGTATTTCATCCCGCGAGACGTCACTCCCTTTGATCCAAAAGGTCCGAAATCTGTTGAGATGTCCTGCTCATCCTCGTCTAGCCCCTGCGCTCTGGCGGCTCGACGGCGTGCGTTTGGATCGTCAATCCGCATGCGCCTAATGCCTCTTCTGGATTATTGGATACGTAATCTGCACCGGTTAGAGTTTTGATGTCCGTGTCTTTCTCCATGACCGTCCCGCCGATGATGATCGGCACTGGTTGGCGTGCGGCCACTCGGACACATTTCACCAATTCACGGAGTGTTTCAAGCCTCTGTGATGAGGCGGCAGAAATCATCACTGCGTTGAAATCATGGGTTTCTACAAGCTCGGCGAGATCGAGGGCGGGCAGGCCAAGAGCCATCCGAGGCGAGGCGCCGAGCCGTCTCAACTGGTCTGCGAGCACACCGGCGCCCAGTGTATGATAGGCGTTTTCCGGGATCACGATGAGCACGCTTGGCGCGTCTGGTGCCGACACCTGCGGGGCCCGCAGGTCGCGCAGGAGCGCTTGCAGTCGTGACGATCCGATCGTCACATCCGCAAAGCTCATGCTGTCCTCGCACCACGCGGCACCCAGCTTCCGCGCAGCCGCGGGCAGGTACCGATCCACGATGCCAGCATGGGAAATGCCCGCGTCACGGAAGCGCGCCAACACCGCCACGCGGGCGCTGTCGTCAAACGTCATAACGGATGCAATGAGGTCTTCGAGGAGGTCCTGCCGGAGTGCGCCGCGTGTCGCCTGGGAGTTGGCCGCAACTCGAGACAACACTTGCGATGCAAATGCTTCCACTGTGCCCTGAGCGTCCGGGGCACGGGGCCCGCCATTGGCGTCACCCGCACGATTGGCGGGATCTACCGAGGACCGGCCCTGCTTTGTGCCTTCGGTCATAATCACAATCCTTCGAGCGTCTCGCACAGCGTCCCGCCACGCGGAGCGGCGCAAAACACCCTCGGCGTCACTGTCTGCCTTTGCGTCTCTATTGTCAAAAGACTTTGACATTTCGTTGCCGTCACCCTCGGTGCGCACGGGCGCACAAATTGCTCTTACGGGGTCGCCGCGCCGGGCTGGGAGGATCCCTGGCGCAGCTCCCCTGCCTACATAAATAGCCCGACTGTAAACTTATCAAGTGTCAGGCTTACTTGACAGTCGGTCGCGCCACCCATAGCGTGAAGAGGCACGGCCTGTCAGGGAGTCGGAGCATGCAGAATACGGGTTTCACAGCCCTCGAGCCTCTCGCAAAGAGTGCTCGGCCTAAGCGTCACCTTTACACCGCCGCCGAGCGCGCGCGGCGCGACACGACCATCTGGACACGTGTGCAGGGTGTGCTTGCCCCCCTCCAGTTCGTCGTCTTCCTGATCTCGCTCGTGCTGGTGATCCGCTATCTTGCCACCGGCGCGGGCTATGAGGCGGCGACGCTGTCCATCCTCGTGAAAACCGGCTTTCTCTATCTCATCATGGTAACCGGCGCGATCTGGGAGAAGGTGGTGTTTGGGCAGTGGCTCTTCGCCCCGGCCTTCTTCTGGGAGGACGTGGTCAGCTTTGCGGTGATCGCTCTTCATACCGCCTATCTTTGGGCGCTCTTTGCAGGCGGAGCGGGTCCTCAAGCACAGATGTGGATCGCGCTCGCGGCCTATGCCGCCTACGTCATCAATGCCGGACAGTTCCTGTGGAAACTGCGGCAGGCGCGTCTTGAGCAGGCACAGCAGGGCACCATCGTGCTCCAGGTTGAAGGAGCGGCGGGATGAGCGCCATGGCTCCTGCCACCCGCGGAGGTTGCCGCGACGTCCCCGTGCTCAAGGAGCGGGGCCAGCGTGAGGTCTTCTGCGGGCTCACCGGGATCATCTGGCTGCACCGCAAGATGCAGGACGCCTTCTTTCTCGTGGTGGGCTCCCGCACTTGCGCCCACTTGCTGCAATCTGCCGCCGGGGTCATGATCTTTGCCGAGCCGCGCTTTGGCACTGCCATCCTCGAGGAGCAGGACCTCGCAGGGATGGCAGATGCGCAAGACGAGCTCGACCGCGAAGTGGCACGGCTACTGTCAAGGCGGCCTGACATTCGTCAGCTCTTTCTCGTGGGGTCTTGCCCCTCCGAGGTGATCAAACTGGACCTCGCCCGCGCTGCAGAACGTCTGTCTGGCATCTACGCGCCCCAGGTGCAGGTGGTGAATTTCACAGGCTCCGGGATCGAAACGACCTTCACCCAAGGTGAAGACAGCTGCCTTGCGGCCCTCGCCCGTGACCTGCCGGAGACCGACGAGGAAAACCTGATCATCGTCGGCGCGCTCCCCGACGTGGTTGAAGACCAGATGCGCGCGCTGCTCGATGGGCTGGGCATTCCGAACGTCACGGTTCTGCCCGCCATGCGCGCAGGCGAGCATCCCGCCATCGGGCCCAATTCACGATTTGTGCTCGTGCAGCCGTTTCTCGGGGAAACCCATGCCGCCCTTGTCGGCCGCCGTGCCACGCATCTCAGCGCGCCTTTCCCGTTCGGCGAGGCGGGCACCACCGCCTGGCTCCAGGTGATAGCTGACGCCTACGGCGTGAGCGCCGAACGCTTTGCAACCGTCACCGATGCGCCCCGCGCCCGCGCGCGCAAGGCTATTGCCGCCGCCGCGCGTGACCTCACCGGCCGCAGCATCTTCTTTTTTCCGGACAGCCAGCTCGAGATCCCGCTGG
>JBCBME010000318.1:0-3600 GCA_039822945.1 Pseudomonadota bacterium | reverse complement strand
CGACCTCTTTCCCGTCCTCGAAGAACGCCGCGCGATGCCGTCGACGGCGCTCTCTGGCGGGCAGCAGCAGATGGTGGCCATCGGACGCGCGCTCATGTCGAACCCCGATCTCATCCTCTTTGACGAGATCTCGCTCGGGCTCGCCCCCGTGATTATCAAATCCATCTACGACGCCTTACCCAACATCGTGGGCGGCGGGATGTCGGCAGTCATCGTGGAGCAGGACATCTCAAAGGCGCTCAGCGTTTCAGACCGTGTCTACTGCCTGCAGGAGGGACGCGTGACGCTCGAAGGCGCGTCTGCGGAGGTCTCCCGCGAGGCCATCAGCCAAGCCTATTTCGGAGTCTAGCGGATGGATTGGATCAACGCTTTGGTGCAGGGCACGCTTCTGGGAGGGCTCTATGCGCTCTTTGCAGCGGGGCTTTCGCTCATTTTCGGGGTGATGCGGCTCGTCAATATCGCCCACGGTGATCTCATCGTGCTGGCGGCCTACCTTGGCCTCAGTGTCGTCATGACGACAGGCCTTCACCCGCTTCTCGCGCTCATCATCGTCATTCCGCTCATGGCAGGCATCGGCTATGGGCTGCAGCGCGGGATCCTGAACCAGACCCTGGGGGACGACATCCTGCCCCCACTCCTCGTCACATTCGGCCTCTCCGTCATTCTGCAAAACCTCTTTCTCGAGGGCTACACCGCCGACCCGCAAAAGATGAATGCAGGTGCCCTTGAGACGGCAAGCATCAGCGTGGGGGAGCTTTCGCTGGGGGTTCTGCCGCTTCTGACGTTCGGGGCGGCCATCGCCGTGATCGCGGGGCTTCAGTACATCTTTTACCGCACGGCGCTGGGCCGGGCCTTTCGCGCGGTCTCTGACAATCAGGACATCGCCCAGCTCATGGGGCTCAACAAGCGCCACATCTTCGGGCTGGCGATGGCGCTGGCGCTCGCAGTGACGGCCGTCGCGGGCATCCTCCTTGGCATTCGCACCTCGTTTGACCCGACATCAGGAGGCGCGCGCCTTATCTACGGGTTTGAGGCGGTGATCATCGGCGGCCTCGGTAACCTCTGGGGCACGCTCGCGGGCGGGGTAATCCTCGGGGTGGCGCAAACCATCGGGGCGAAGATTGACCCGGGTTGGCAGCTTCTCTCCGGGCACATCGCCTTTCTCATCGTGCTGGCCATTCGCCCCAACGGTCTTTTCCCGAGGATCAGCGGATGAGCGCGCACACTGTCACGCGCGGCTCGCGCGCCTCCCAAGTCGCAGCGCTCTTCGGCGTCCTCGTCTTGATCGTTCTGATTGCGGCGCCCTGGTGGGCGGGCAGGGCGGACATGCGGCTCATGGGAGAGCTCTTTCTCTACCTCGCACTCGCCAGCCTCTGGAACCTCATGGCCGGCTACGCGGGTCTCGTGAGCGTCGGCCAACAGGCCTATGTCGGCTTTGGCGGCTACATGCTCTTTGCGCTCACGATCTTTGGCGGGATGCATCCGCTCGTGGCCATAGTCGGTGTGGGTATCCTCGGCGCCATGATCTCCGTGCCCGTGGCAGCGCTCATCTTTCGCCTGCGCGGCGCCTACTTCGCCATCGGCACATGGGTCATCGCGGAGGTGTTTCGACTGAGTTTTGCCCAGGTGCAGGCGCTCGGCGGTGGCTCGGGCTCATCGCTTCCGGTAGGTATTGTGCGCTCGCTCGCCTCCTCCCGTTCGGGGCGAGAGGCGCTCAGCTATTGGCTGGCTTTGGGGTCGGCCGTTCTGGTGATCGCTGCCGTCTACCTCTTTTTGCGCTCACGCCGTGGCCTCGCTCTCGAGAGCGAGGCCACGGCGTGAGCGCAAAAAGAGGTAGACGGCAGCGATCACCAGAACGGCCGACCCCAAAGCCAGCCAATAGCTGAGCGCCTCTCGCCCCGAACGGGAGGAGGCGAGCGAGCGCACAATACCTACCGGAAGCGATGAGCCCGAGCCACCGCCGAGCGCCTGCACCTGGGCAAAACTCAGTCGAAACACCTCCGCGATGACCCATGTGCCGATGGCGAAGTAGGCGCCGCGCAGGCGAAAGATGAGCGCTGCCACGGGCACGGAGATCATGGCGCCGAGGATACCCACACCGACTATGGCCACGAGCGGATGCATCCCGCCAAAGATCGTGAGCGCAAAGAGCATGTAGCCGCCAAAGCCGACATAGGCCTGTTGGCCGACGCTCACGAGACCCGCGTAGCCGGCCATGAGGTTCCAGAGGCTGGCGAGTGCGAGGTAGAGAAAGAGCTCTCCCATGAGCCGCATGTCCGCCCTGCCCGCCCACCAGGGCGCCGCAATCAGAACGATCAAGACGAGGACGCCGAAGAGCGCTGCGACTTGGGAGGCGCGCGAGCCGCGCGTGACAGTGTGCGCGCTCATCCGCTGATCCTCGGGAAAAGACCGTTGGGGCGAATGGCCAGCACGATGAGAAAGGCGATGTGCCCGGAGAGAAGCTGCCAACCCGGGTCAATCTTCGCCCCGATGGTTTGCGCCACCCCGAGGATTACCCCGCCCGCGAGCGTGCCCCAGAGGTTACCGAGGCCGCCGATGATCACCGCCTCAAACCCGTAGATAAGGCGCGCGCCTCCTGATGTCGGGTCAAACGAGGTGCGAATGCCAAGGAGGATGCCCGCGACGGCCGTCACTGCGAGCGCCAGCGCCATCGCCAGCCCGAAGATGTGGCGCTTGTTGAGCCCCATGAGCTGGGCGATGTCCTGATTGTCAGAGACCGCGCGAAAGGCCCGGCCCAGCGCCGTGCGGTAAAAGATGTACTGAAGCCCCGCGATCACGGCGATGGCCGCCCCGAACGTCAGAAGCGGCAGAACCCCCAGCGAAAGCTCCCCCACGCTGATGCTTGCCGTCTCAAGGGCACCTGCATTCATCTTTTGCGGGTCGGCGGTGTAGCCCTCGAGAAAGAGGTTTTGCAGAATGACGGAGAGGCCGAATGTGACGAGGAGTGGGGGCAGGATGTCGTCCCCCAGGGTCTGGTTCAGGATCCCGCGCTGCAGCCCATAGCCGATGCCTGCCATGAGCGGAATGACGATGATGAGCGCGAGAAGCGGGTGAAGGCCTGTCGTCATGACGACACTGAGGCCAAGGTAGGCCGCCAGCACGATGAGATCACCGTGGGCGATATTGACGAGCCGCATCACCCCGAAAATGAGCGAAAGCCCCGCTGCAAAGAGCGCATAGAGCCCTCCCAGAAGCGTGCCCTGCACCAAAGCGTTGATCCAATCCATCCGCTAGACTCCGAAATAGGCTTGGCTGATGGCCTCGCGGGAGACCTCCGCAGACGCGCCTTCGAGCGTCACGCGTCCCTCCTGCAGGCAGTAGACACGGTCTGAAACGCTGAGCGCCTTTGAGATGTCCTGCTCCACGATGACTGCCGACATCCCGCCGCCCACGATGTTGGGTAAGGCGTCGTAGATGGATTTGATAATCACGGGGGCGAGCCCGAGCGAGATCTCGTCAAAGAGGATGAGATCGGGGTTCGACATGAGCGCGCGTCCGATGGCCACCATCTGCTGCTGCCCGCCAGAGAGCGCCGTCGACGGCATCGCGCGGCGTTCTTCGAGGACGGGAAAGAGGTCG
>JBCBME010000317.1:0-3613 GCA_039822945.1 Pseudomonadota bacterium | reverse complement strand
CATCGCCACACGGAAAAGCTTCACGAGCGTTGCCGCGTCGCCTGCTTCTTCGGAGATCGTGTAGCCCGCGCCCACCACCTGCGCCACGTCATGGATCGAGGCCCCGAGAAAGACCCCGGCCTCGAACGTCCCAAATCCCTGCAAGCCGGCGAGGATCGGATAAACCACCATCGCGATGGTGGAGAGCACCGTCACGCCAACAACGGTGAAGATCAGCCGCTCCTCGGATCGTTCGTCCTTGGGCAGCACTGCCGCAATCGCAATGGCCGCGGAGGCCCCGCAAATCGCCACGGACCCCGCCGTCAGCAGGGAAAAGCGCCACCTGTGCCCGAGCTATGGCCCAACGATCAGGCCAAACCCGATCGTGCAGATGACCGCGCCCACGATCAGCCCGATGAGCGGCAGCGAAAGCTCCGCCATCAGCTGCGCCGAGATCCGCACACCAAGAAGCGCCACCCCGAGCCGCAGAAACGAGCGCGCCGCAAAGGCGATCCCGTCCACTGCGCGCCCTTCCTCGCCCAGAAACCCGAGCGCGATCCCGAGAAGCAGCGCCAGAAGCATCGCTGGCGTGGCGTAGTGATCGGCCAGAAACTGCGCGCAGATCGCCACTACGGCCGCGATGGCCACGCCGGGAAAAAGCACGCGACCCCGCTCGGTGGCTGCACTGAGGGCTTGGCTCTTTTGGGTCATATGCGCCTTTCGGGGAGGAACGCTCCGCTCTCCTGCAATGCGCGGGTCAAGTCAATCCGGGTCACGTCAAAAGATCCCGGGCGATCCCGATGCCGGCCACGGAAATCAGTAAAATGAGGCAGACAGGTTTGTAGAATGGCTCGTATTTCGGAATGAAAAGCGCCTTGCCCAGCACCACGCCAAGCGCGGTGGGAATGGCAAAGGCGAGCCCCCGCGCCACCGCTTCGGCATCCATGGTGCCCACGGCCACATGGGTGAAAAAGCCCACGCAAAGCGCCGTGAAAAGGTAGAGCACGAGCGAGGCGCGCACCACGCGCGCGGTCCTGTCGATGACAAGGACGTAAAGCGCCACCACCATGCCGCCCGCCGCCGAAAGGCCCGTCGTGACGCCCGCTGCAAGCCCCGCCCCCAAAAGGCCAGGCCGCGTGTCGAGAAAGGCGAGCCTGAGGCGCAACAGCTGCGCGAGCGCGAGCGCTGCAATGAGGCTGAGGGCGATGAGCGCGGAGCTCTCCGCCGAAAGTGAGAGCGTCAGCCAAAGACCGAGCGGCAACCCGATCCCCGATCCCACCACGAGACCAAGAGCGAGCCTGCGGTCGGCCTCCCGCCAGCCCGCGCGCACCATCAGAAGCGAGGCCACCATTTCCAACCACCAGAGCATGGGAATGAGCTCCACCGGCGGCAGGATGAGCACCGCCACCACCATCACGACAGCTGAGAGCGCAAACCCCGTAAAGCCCCGCACGATACCCGCCACAAAGGCGATGGCCGCCAGCCACGCCGCATCGGCGACCGAGAGCGAGAGAAGCTCCACTCAACGCGCGTCCATGGGCTGCCAGGGCCGCGGCTCGGGCCCGTTGTAGAGCGTCAGCGGACGGATCAGGATGTTCTGGCGGCGCTGCTCGAGGCACTGGATGATCCAGCCCGGCATGCGCCCGATGGCAAAGATCGGCACGTAGAGGTCCTTCGGGATGCCGTGGAGCTGGTAGATCACGCCCGAGTAGAAATCGACGTTCACGTTGAGCCCGTGACGCGCATAGGGCTTCATGGCCTCCACGACGGCCTCAAGGATCTCGTACCAGTGTGGCTGCCCCATCTCACGGCTGAGCTGGGCCACGCCCTCGCGCATGTGCCGCGCGCGGGGATCCTCTGCGCGGTAAACGCGGTGACCAAAGCCCGTGACGGCCTCCCTGTTGGCGCGCTTGGCCTTCACATAGGCGGCCGCGTTTTCGGGGCTGCCGATCTCTTCGACCATCTTCATGACGTCTTCGGCCGCGCCACCATGGGCGGGGCCTGCGAGCGTAGCGAGCGCTGTTGTGATCGCGCCGTGGATGTCGGCCTCTGTGCCCACTGTCACCCGCGCGGCAAAGGCAGAGGCATTCGCGCCGTGCTCCGCGTGAAGGACAAAATCAACATCGGCGAGGCGCGTGGCCTCGGCACTCGGCTCCTCGCCCTTGAGCATCCAGAGCCAGTTCCCGGCGAGGCTGAGATCAGCACGCGGGCGCACCGGCTCACGGCCCTCACGAAGCGCGTGGTGCATGGCGATGAGTTCTGGCACCTGCGCCATGAGACGGATACCGTTTTGCAGAAAGCCCTCCTCGCTGGCGTCACCCGCCGCAGGCTCAAGCCCGGCCAACGCCGAGACCGCCGTGCGCAGGGCCACCATGGGATGGGCACCTTTCAGGGCCTCCAGAATGGGCCGCATCTCAGCCGGGACAGGGCTTTGTACAAACTGCGCCCGGAAGGCCTCGAGTTCTGTACAATTCGGCAATTCGCCGTGGATGAGCAGGTAGGAGACCTCCTCAAAGCTCGCCTGGCTCGCAAGGTCATGGATCGAGTAGCCGCGGTAGAGCAGCTCACCCTTCTTGCCGTCGATATGACTGACGCCGGAACGTTCGAAATAGACGCCCTTGAGGCCGCGATTGATCTTGACGCTGTCGTCCATGGCTGTCTCCCTACGTTCCGATGGAGGCGGAAATGTCTGTTTTATCCCAAGCGTTTGAGACGGCGCGCACGCGCCGGGCCCGGGTTGTGTTTCCCGAGGCGGATGAGCCTCGGGTGGCCGAGGCCATCGCGCGCCTTGAGGGGGAGGGGCTCTGTCGCGCGGTCCCTCTGCCCGAGCGGTCTGACGCCAAAAGTGCTGCGCTCACAGCCCAGGGCGTGCGCCCCGTCGTGGCCAAACGCGCCTTCACCAAACCGCTCACTGCCGCAGCAGCCACCGTCGCTTTGGGCGAGGCGGATGTGATGGTGGCAGGGGCCGACAGCCCCACGCGCCGCGTCATCGAGGCCGCAGCGCTCCTCATCGGGAAGGCGCCGGGCGTGGCGGTCCCGTCGAGCTTTTTCCTGATGGTCTTCCCCGATGGCCGAGAGATGGTCTGGGCCGATTGCGCGGTCAATCCGTATCCCGACGCCGATGCGCTCGAGGCCATCGCGCGGGCGACCCATGGCTCGGCGCGCGCGCTTCTGGGCGAGGCACACATCGCGCTTCTGTCCTTTTCAACGGGAGCCTCAGGGACGGGCCCCAGCGTCGACATGGTGGCCGAGGTGGCCCGGCGGACGGGCTTTCCTGGCCCCGTCCAAGCAGATGCAGCGCTCAACGCCGCGATCGCGGCCAGGAAAGGCGCGGGCACGGGGGCTGCCAACACGCTGATCTTTCCTTCTCTCGACGCCGGTAACATCGCCTACAAACTCGCCCAGGAGCTCGCTGGCGCGCAAGCGCTCGGGCCCTTCCTGCAAGGCTTTGCCAAGCCAGTTTGCGATCTGTCGCGCGGGGCGAGCGTGGATGACATCGTGGCCTCCACCGTTCTCACCATCGCGCAGACAGCCCCGAGCACGCCGGCCTGATCCTCACTCCGCGGCCTGGGCTGATTGTTGTTGGATCATGTCTTCTGGGTTGATGCCTGCGATCTGGACGGGTTTTTTCATG
>JBCBME010000316.1:0-3645 GCA_039822945.1 Pseudomonadota bacterium | reverse complement strand
ATTGCGGCGCGGGGCTGGGACTTTGGCCGCCGCAGCGCAGGGGACGGGCCGAGGGGGCATGTCTGGCTCATGGACACTCTGGGGGAGCTCGGGAGCCTCTATGAGGCCGCGCCCATCGTCTATCTCGGCGGCTCGCTCGTGAAGATCGGGGGCCACAACCCTTACGAGCCCGCGCAGGCGGGCGCGGCCATCCTCACCGGGCCCCATATCGACAATTTCCGGGATGCCTTCGCCACGTTCGACGCACAGAAAGCCGCGCAAACGGTTGCGAATGTTCAGACTTTGGCCAGCACAGTGGCCAATATGCTGAGCCACCCGCCGCTCTTGCATATCCGCCGGGAGGCCTCCCGCGCGCTGGCGAAAGAGCAGCGGGACGGCCTCGACGAGATCGAGCGCGCCCTTATCGACGCGCTCGGCCTCTGATCAGCTGGCGAGCGGAAGGCGGCGCTCCACGATCTCGGCCCACCAGCTGCAGCCGGCGGGGATCGCCTCATCATTGAAGTTGTATTCGGGGTGGTGGACGGCGGCGGTGTCGCCGTTGCCCACGAGGATGTAGGCCCCCGGGCGCGAATTGAGCATGAAGGCGAAGTCCTCGCCCCCCATCACCAGCGGCGCGGGCGCGCAATCGCCGGAGACGGCGGTGGCGACCTCTGCGGCGAAATCGGTCTGCTCGTCGCTGTTCACCATGACGGGGTAGCCGCGCATGTAATTGACGTCTGCCGTGCCGCCGAAGGCGAGCGCCGTCGTCTCCGCCACCGTTTTCAGGCGCGCTTCCACAAGGTCCTGGATGTCGCCATCGAGGGTGCGGACGGTACCGCGAAGCGTGACCTCCTGCGGGATGACGTTGTGGGCCTTCGACGAGGTCTCAAACGACGTCACAGAGAGGACGGCCTGCTTCACGGGGTCGACATTGCGGCTGACCACGGATTGGAGCGCGATGACGATGTGGCTCGCGATGACGGTGGTGTCGATGCTTTCGTGCGGCTTGGCGGCGTGGCCGCCCTTGCCCGTCACGGTGATCTCGAACTGGTCGGCTGCCGCGAAAAAGGCACCGGGGCGGATGGCGAACTTGCCCGTTTCCATGCCCGGCCAGTTGTGCATGCCGTAGACCTCATCGACGCCCCAGCGGTCGAGCATGCCGTCGTCGACCATCTCCTTGCCGCCGCCGCCGCCCTCTTCGGCGGGTTGAAAGATCACGAGAACGTCGCCGTCGAAATTGCGGGTCTCGCAGAGATATTCGGCGGCACCGAGCAGCATGGCGGTGTGGCCGTCATGGCCGCAGGCATGCATGGCACCCGGGGTCTTCGAGGCGTAGTCGAGCCCCGTGGCCTCCAGAATGGGAAGCGCGTCCATATCCGCGCGGAGGCCGATTGTGCGGCCCGAGCTGCCCTTGCCCTTGATGAGACCGCAGACGCCGGTGCGCCCGATCCCCTCCACCACCTCGTCGCAGCCAAAGGCGCGGAGCTTTTCAGCCACCACACCGCTGGTGCGGTGGGTTTCAAAGAGGATCTCTGGATGCTCGTGGAGGTCGCGACGCCAGGCGGTGATGTCAGACAGGCGTTCGGCGAAACGGTTCTTGATGGGCATGGGCGTCCTTTAGGATAGGTGGCGGACGAGCTTATCGAGGAAGGCCTCGCCAGCCTCGAATTGCTCGACGGTGATGAACTCATTGGGTTGATGAGCTAGGGCGATATCGCCCGGACCACAAATCACGGTGCTGTAGCCGCCGTCCTGGAACCAGCCGCCATCGGTGCCGTAGGCGACGACCTGTTCGGCATTGTCGCCGGTGATGCGGCGCGCGAGCTCCTCGGCGGGGCCGCCGGGCTCGGGGCTCACGCCCGGCCCGGGTGCGAGCATGCGGCAGGTGACGCTGGCGTCGGGGTGGATCTTTTTGATCTCTGCATCAACCTGGTCGCAGAAGGCCTTGAAATCCTTGAAATGTCGTCCGTCCATCTCGGAGGGGACATTGCGGACATCGACGCTGAAGGAGCAATCCCGCGCGGTGATGTTGTGGGCCGTGCCGCCGTTGAGCATCCCCACGTGGAGCGTGGTGTAGGGCGGGTCAAAGAGCGCATCGTCAGGGTGGACGGGCTTTGCGCGATTGTCCTCGGAGCGCTGGCGGAGCCAGTCGACGAGGCGCGCGGCCACCATCGTGGCGCTGACGCCGTCATGGAGTTTGGAGCTGTGCACCTCGTAGCCGCGCACATCCACGAAGCAGGCGTCGCAGCTTTTATGGCCGCTGACGACGCGCATGCCTGTGGGCTCCCCTACAAGGACGGCGTCGGCGAGGGGCAGCTTTGCTTTCATCGCCTTCACGAGGGGGCGCGCGCCGAGGAGGCCCACCTCCTCATCATAGCTGAGCGCGAGCTGGATCGGGCGCTTGAGCGCTTTCATCCTGGGCACGGCGGCGAGTGCGAGGGCCACGAAGCCCTTCATGTCCGTGGTGCCGCGACCGTAGAGCTTCCCGTCCTTTTCGGTGACGGTCCAGGGGTCAGTGACCCAGTCCTGCCCGTCGACGGGGACGACATCGGTATGACCTGACAGGATCACGCCGCCGGGCACCTCGGGGCCGATATGGCAAAAGATGGAGGCCTTCTGCCCGGTCTCGTCGTAGTCGCGGTAGGCGGTGACACCGTGGGCGGCGAGATATTCCTCCACGAAATCCACGAGAGGCAGGTTCGTGTCCCGGCTTACGGTGGGGAAGGCCACGAGACGGTTGAGCATCTCGCGCGCGTCGATATCGAGCATGGGCGCCGTGTCCATCAGGAGGCCCTTTTGTAGCCGGCCCATTCGCCCTGAAGGACGAAGTGACCGGGGCTCACCTCATCGTAGTGGGAGGGCGCGGGCGTGTAATCGAGGGGGTGGATCGGCGACGGGATCGGCCGGAAGTTCAGATCCTTTTCCGATTTGCGCTGGGTGGGATCGGCCACCGGCACGGCCTTCAGCAGGCTCTGGGTGTATTCGTGCTGGGGATCTTCAAAGATCGCGCGGCGCGGGCCCATCTCCACGATGCGGCCGAGATACATGACCCCCACGGCGTGGCTCACCCGCTCCACCACGGCCATATCGTGACTGATGAAAAGAAGCGAGATGCCGAGCTCTGACTGGAGCTCCATCAGGAGGTTGAGGACCTGCGCTTGCACCGAGACGTCGAGCGCGCTCACGGCCTCGTCGGCGACGATGAGTTTCGGGTTCACGGCGAGTGCGCGGGCAATGGCGATGCGCTGGCGCTGACCACCCGAAAGCTCGTGCGGGAAGCGGCGCATGAAGGAGCGGGGAAGCTCGACGCGGTCAAAGAGCTCGGCCACGCGGTCTGTCTTGGCCTGACCGCTCAGGAGGCCGTAATTCTCAATGGGTTCAGCGACTTGCTCGGCGAGCTGCATCTGCGGGTTGAGGCTCGCGAACGGGTCCTGAAAGATCATCTGCATGTCTTTGCGGGCCTGACGGAGCTCCTCCTGGCTGAGCGCCATGACGTCAACACCGTCAAGCCGCACCTCGCCAGATTGCGGCTCCACGAGCCTGAGGAGCGAGCGGCCGCAGGAGGATTTCCCGCAGCCCGATTCTCCCACGAGCGAGAGCGTCTGCCCCTTTTTGATGGAAAAGCTCACATCCTCGACGGCGTGGACATTGGCCACGGTGCGCCGG
>JBCBME010000315.1:0-3650 GCA_039822945.1 Pseudomonadota bacterium | reverse complement strand
CTGCCTCGGACACTGCCCCATAGGCGTCGAGGCTCTCAAGACTGACGCCGAGGAGTTCCGCCTTGGCCGCATTGGAGTAGGTGACAAATCCACGCTCAAAGACCTCTGATGATCCGGCCACGTCGGTGATCGCCGCGGCCACCATGCCCCCGGTGCAACTCTCCGCAGCCGTCACCGTCCAACCGCGGCGGCGCAAGGCGTCAAGAAGGGCGGGGACGTCATCCATAGACCGCACTGACCGCCGCATAGGCCAAAGCTAGGAGGCCGACGATCATCACACTTGCGGCCAACAGACCCGCCAGAACATCATCAAGCATCACGCCCAGAGCATCCTCGCGCCGGTCGGCCCAGGTCACAGGCCAAGGCTTCCAGATGTCAAAGAGCCGGAAAAGCAAAAAGCCGATCGCGAGACCGCCCCAAAGGATGGCACCGGGCCTGTCGGTCGCGTGGTAAAACCAAGCCAGCGGCAGCAGTGTGACCCATTGGCCCGCAACTTCGTCTATGACGATACGCGATGGGTCATGGTCCTCCGGTCCGGCCTCACGTTCCGTGGCCCAGAGCCCGATCCAGAACGCCGCCACAGCCCCGAGCGCGAGGGCCCAGACGCCTCCAAGGGTCAGCAGGGGGATCGCTGCGACGCAGGCAGCTGCCGAGCCCCAGGTCCCAGGCGCAGGGCGTAGGTAGCCAATGTAGAAAAACGTCGCGATCAGCCGGCTCATGGCGGACCCTTACGGCACTGCCGCCTGAAGGGGCAAGTGGTGGCCAAAGATGATGGTCTTTGATTAAAAATTGGGCATATGCTGTAAGTGCGATCAAATCACTTCGTTGCGGTTTGTTTGCCGCGCTGGCTCGGATTACTTCGCTGATATCGCCCAAGGAATAAGCAGGTGTTGAAGTTTGTGGCAGACGGAGCGGGAGCTCCACCCGTCGTCCTTGCTCCGCTCGCGGGGATCACAGATCTGCCGTTCCGCACATTGGTGAGTGGTTTCGGCGCTGATCTCGTCGTGTCTGAAATGGTGGCCAGCCAGGAGATGGTGGAGGCCAAGGGCAGTGCAAGGGACCGCGCCGAGATCGGAGCTAATGTCGAGGGGACAGCGGTGCAGATCGCGGGCCGAGACGTGCATTGGATGGCTGAGGCTGCCAAGCTCGTCGCGGGGCAGGGTGCCCGTGTCATCGACATCAATATGGGCTGCCCGGCGAAAAAGGTGACCAACGGCTATTCTGGCTCGGCGCTTCTCAAGGATCTCGACCATGCGCTGTCGTTGATCGAGGCGGTGGTGGCGGCGGTAGACGTGCCTGTGACGTTGAAGACGCGTCTGGGTTGGGATGAGGATCTCCTCAACGCACCAGAACTGGCGCGGCGCGCCGAGGCGGCGGGTATCCGATGGATCACGATCCATGGCCGGACGCGGTGCCAGTTTTACAAAGGCCGCGCCGATTGGCGGGCGATCCGGCGTGTGAAAGAGGCCGTGACGATCCCGGTGATCGCCAATGGCGACATCGCCACGGTCGAGGATGCAAAGGCAGCGCTTGCAGCCAGCGGCGCTGACGGCGTCATGGTGGGGCGTGGCGCGCAAGGCGCGCCTTGGCGTCTCAGCCAAATCCAAGATGCGCTCTCTGGTCGGGCACCGCAGCCCGACCCCAATGCAAAAGACCGCGCTGAGATTGCTGCAAGGCACTACGAGGCGATGCTTGCCTTTTACGGGGTCGACCTCGGGACCCGCGTCGCGCGCAAACATCTCGGCTGGTATATGGATGCGGCGGGAACACCAGTTACGCTTCGCCGCGCTGTGCTGACCGCACGTGAGCCCGGTTTTGTCTTCGCTCATCTGCCTGAGGCCCTCGAGGGAGAGGCGCTGGCAGCATGACAAGTTTTGATGAGCTGTGGTCCTCCCTGCCGGTGCCCGCGTTAACGCTGACCTCCGGCGATCTGATCGAACAGATCAACCCGGCTGCGGAGGCCTTCCTCAATCAGTCGGCCAAAGCGCTGCGCGGCAGCCCGGTCTGGGACAAGATCATGGTGGACGCGCCTTTGGATGGGGCGCTCGCACGGGCGCGGGCCAATGGTGTGCCGCTCTTCGTCAATGACGTGGATGTGGGCTCCGGCCAGCGCGCCCCGCTTCAGTGCAACATCCAGATCGCCCCGCTTCAAGGGAGCGAGGCGGGGATGCTCGTGTTAATCGAGCCACGCGAGATGGCCGGGCGCGTGGGGCGCAATTTCAACTCCCAGACCGCTGCCAAGAGCGCGATCGGCATGGCCGAAATGCTCGCTCACGAGATCAAGAACCCGCTCGCGGGGATCACCGGGGCGGCGCAGCTCTTGTCGATGAACCTGAAGCCCGAAGATCTCGAGATGACCGATCTCATCGTGGCTGAGACACGCCGGATCGTGAAGCTTCTCGAGCAGGTGGAGGAGTTCGGAAACGTCTCCCCGCCGCAAATGAAGCCGGTGAATGTCCACGATATCCTCGATCGCGCGCGCAAATCGGCCGCGCTCGGCTTTGCCGCTCATATGAAGATCGTGGAGCGTTACGACCCCTCGCTTCCGCCCACGCTCGGCGACGCGGATCAGCTGCTGCAGGTGCTGCTGAACCTCGTCAAGAACGCCGCGCAGGCCAGCAACGGCGCGCCAGGCACCATCACGCTCCACACGTACTACGAGCGCTCCCTGCGCTTGCGCCGCCGGGACGGCACCGGTCGCATCGTCCCACTTCAGATCGAGATCATCGATGATGGCCCGGGCCTGCCCGAAGACATCGCGTCAGACATCTTTGATCCCTTCGTGTCCGGCCGCGAGAACGGCACGGGCCTCGGCCTTGCCCTCGTCTCAAAGATCGTCGCCGACCACCACGGTTGGATCACCGTCGACAGCGTTCCCGGGCGCACCGTTTTCCGCCTCTCACTTCCCGTCGCCCCAAGCGGCGCCTCAGCACAGGAGCCTTAAATTATGGATGGCACCGTTCTTATTGCAGATGATGATCGTACGATCCGCACGGTCCTCACCCAGGCGCTCACCCGCGCCGGGTGCAAGGTACACGCGACATCCTCGCTCATGACGCTGCTGCGCTGGGTCGAGGAAGGGAAGGGCGATCTCGTTATCTCTGATGTGATGATGCCAGACGGAAACGGGCTCGATGCGCTGCCCAAGATCGGTGAGACGCGGCCCGGTTTGCCGGTGATCGTGATCTCGGCGCAAAACACCATCGTCACGGCGATCCAGGCCACTGAGAAAGACGCCTACGACTATTTGCCCAAGCCGTTTGATCTGCCCGATCTCATGAAGCGCGCCTCCCGCGCACTTGAGGTGAAGCGTCGCGCGCCTGCGCCGGCAGGTGAGGCAGGATCGAGCTCCGACGATCTCCCGCTCGTGGGGCGCACGCCCGCCATGCAGGCGCTCTACCGCCTCGTGGCGCGGGTCATGAACGCAGAGCTTCCCGTGCTTGTCTCGGGCGAGAGCGGGACGGGCAAAAGCCTGATCGCCAAGGCCATCCATGATTTCTCCGACCGGCGGAATTCT
Source organism: Pseudomonadota bacterium (assembly GCA_039822945.1). Classification (GTDB taxonomy): domain Bacteria; phylum Pseudomonadota; class Alphaproteobacteria; order Rhodobacterales; family Rhodobacteraceae; genus Shimia_B. The sequence continues at coordinate 133 of JBCBME010000315.1, read as the reverse complement.
CCCTTCGTCACCGTTTCTGCGGAGGATCTGGAGGGCGTGGACGGCCCCTCCACGCTGCTCGCCAAGGCGCGCGGCGGCTCGCTCCTTTTCGACGAGGTGGGGGATATGCCCGACGATGCGCAGGCCCGGATCG
>JBCBME010000314.1:0-3651 GCA_039822945.1 Pseudomonadota bacterium | reverse complement strand
TTTGCAGGTCCCAGAGACGCGCTCGATGCCGGGGTCTCGACCGTCTTTCAGGAGCTTTCGCTCCTGCCGAACCTCTCGATTGCCGAAAACATGTTTCTCGGCAAAGAGCCCGTGGGGCGCTTTGGCGTGCCGGACCGCGCTCAGATGCATGACCGCACACGCGCCGCGCTGGCCGAGCTCGGCATGACCCTCGATCCCGGCACGCTTGTCTCCGAGCTCAGTATCGCGGAGCGCCAATTTGTCGAGATCGCCCACGGCATCAAGACCGATGCGCAGGTCTTCATCCTCGATGAACCCACCGCTGCGCTCAACGCAGCCGACTGCGCGATCCTCAACGCGCAAATCGCAAAGCTGAAGGCCACTGGCAAAGCGATCATCTACATCTCCCACCGCATGGACGAGATATTCGCGCTCTGTGACGACGTCACGGTCATGAAGGATGGCAAGCATGTCGGCACGGAGCCGCTCGCAAACCTTACGCCAGAGGCGCTTATCGCCCGCATGGTGGGGCGTGAGCTCAGCGATCTCTTCCCGCCGCGCGCGACGGAGGACGGCCAGGTGCGGCTGGCCTGCACGGGCCTGCGCCTGTCTGAGGACGCAGAGCCACTGGATTTTGAGCTCCATGCCGGAGAGATCCTCGGGCTCGCAGGCCTCGAGGGGCAGGGCCAGAGCGAGATTGTGCGATCTCTCATAGGCGAGCATCGCGCGCTCTCGGGCGAGATTCTGGTGGAGGGGAAGACCATCCACCTCCCGCTCCCGCGCGAGGCCGGGATCCGCATGATGCAAGGGCTCCGCGTGGGCTTTGTGCCCGAAGACCGAAAGGACGAGGGCCTCCTCCTCGGCGCAGCCATCTCCGAGAATATCGGGATCGGGCTTCAGGCCCGTCGCGCGGGCTTTGCCCCGCTCGCCAAGGTGCGAGAACTCGCGCAGCGCGTGATGGAAGAGCTCACCGTTAAGGCCCCGAGCCCCAGCACCCCGGTGGGTGCGCTCTCCGGCGGCAATCAGCAAAAGGTTCTGCTGGGCCGCTACCTCGCCACAGACATGGACGTGCTCATCATCGAAGAGCCGACACGCGGCGTCGATATCGGGGCCAAGGCAGAGATCTACAAACTCCTCCGGACACTTGCGGAGCAGGGCAAGGCGATCCTCGTCCTCTCCCGCGAAACCGTGGAGCTCATTGGCCTTTGCGACCGCTTGCTCGTCATCCATGGCCGCAAGGTCGTGAGCGAGATGCCGGGCAAAGACGCCACCGAACACGCCATCCTCAACGCGGCCCTAACATCATGACCAATCGTTCCTCGCCAGCATCTCAGACGCCGACGCCCAACCGGTTTTTTGGTAAGAACTCCCGGCAGGGAAACTGGTGGGCGCCGCTCGGGATCATCGTGATCACCGTGGGCCTACTGTTCGCAACGACCGACGATTTCGCAAGCTCGCAAAACGCCTCCAATCTCCTTGCGCAGGCCATGCCGCTCATCATCGTGGCCATCGGTCAGATGATCGTCATCGTCCTTGCGGGGATGGATCTGTCGGTCGGATCGGTGATGAGCCTCACCACGGCGATCCTTGCGCTCGACGGCTCGCCTTTGGTGCTCATCCCGCTCGTCTTTCTGGCTGCAGTCAGCGTGGGGCTCATCAACGGTGTGGCCATCGTCCGTCTCAACGTGCATCCGATCATCGCGACGCTTTCGATGCAGTTCATCGTTCTGGGTATCGCGCAGCTCCTGCGTCCCGTGGCGGGGGGCTCCGTGCCTGACGTGGTCGTCACCCTCGTCACAGGCAGCCTCTTGGGTATTCCAGCACCCGTCTTTTGGGCTGTGCTCGTCACCGCGCTCGGGTGGAAGATCCTCCACGGCTCCCGCTTCGGGCTCCACCTCTTTGCCATCGGGGGCGGCGTGTCCTCTGGCCAGTCGGACACGGCCCACAATTTCGGCCTAAAAGAAGAGCGCACGATCGTCGCCGCCTACGTGCTCAGCGCGCTCTTTGCAGCGCTGGCGGGCTTTTTCATCGCGGGGCGCATCGGATCAGGCGATCCGGGCGTCGGCGCGCAATTCGCGCTCGATTCTATCACCGCGGTCGCCATCGGAGGCACGCAGCTGTCCGGTGGGGTGGGGGGCCTCCACGGTACGATCCTCGGCGCGATCCTGATGGCTCTTTTGGCCAATGGCATGAACCTCGCCAACCTGTCGGCCTTTCTGCAGGGCGCCATCAAGGGCGTGATCCTGCTCCTCGTGGTGGCGCTTCAGTCCCGCAAGAAGATGGGTCTCTGAGCGTGACGGGTGTTCTTCGATCCGTAAGCCGCATTCCCCCGGCCTACTTCGTCTTCGTGGCACTCCTCGCCACACTTTGGATCACGAAGCCGCAGCTCATGAACCTGAACGTGATGGGCATTTTTGTGCGGCAGGTGGCGCCGCTCGGCATCCTTGTGCTGGGCCAGCTCTTGGTGATGCGCGTCCGCTCCATCGACCTCTCGGGCGCCGGCGTGCTTCTCCTTGTGAACTACCTCATTGCATCGGGGCTTCTGGGCGGTGTGCCGCTGCCAATCGTGCTCCTGCTCTGCCTGGCCATCGGTGGCCTCGTGGGCCTCTTCAACGGCTATCTTGTGGCGCGGCGGCGGGTCTCTGCCGTGATCGCCACGCTCGCCGTGACCGTCATCCTGACCGGCTTTGTCCAGTTTCTGGCCAGCGGAAAGCCTCCGGGAAACATGCCCGACGTCATGAACGATCTTTACAAGGTGAAGTGGGGCCCGATCCCCCTCCCGGTGGTGCTCTGGGTCACGCTGACGGCGCTCATGGCCGTCTTTCTCTCGCGCTTCGTCTTCGGCCGCTTTGTGATGGCGGTGGGGGAAAACCCGACGGCCGCGCATTTCTCCGGCGTGCCTGTGGAGCGCACCGTCCTCGTGGCCCATGTGCTGGCCGGTTTCTTTGCGGGGATGGCAGCCATCGTTCAGTCGGCTTCCGTCGCTGTCGGCAGCCTGCGTCTTGGCCTCGAGATGCCCATAGACGCGGTGGCAGCCACGATCCTCGGGGGCGTTGTCTTTGGCCGGGGCGATGGCGGCGTTTGGGGACCCTTCTTTGGCGTGATGTGCTTTGCCTTCCTCTTTGTCGTGATGACAAGCTTTGGCGTGCCAGAGCCGGGCAAGCAGATCGCTCGGGGCCTCATCATCCTTCTTGCGGCCGTCTTCTACGGCCTCAGCACCCGCAAACCGTGAACCGCATTGGAAAGGAAGAGTGTCATGTCTGAGAAACGCATCATGTGTTTTGGGGATAGCCTGACATGGGGCTGGATCCCGGTGGCTGAGGGTGTCCCGACCACGCGCTATCCCGCAGAGGTCCGCTGGACGGGCGTGTTGAAAGCTGCGCTCGGTGAGGGGACGACCATCATCGAAGAGGGGCTGAGTGCACGCACCACCATGCTCAGCGATCCGACCGATCCGCGCCTTGATGGCAGCGCCTATCTGCCTTCCGCGCTGGCAAGCCACCTGCCGCTCGATCTGGTGATCCTGATGCTCGGCACCAACGACACGAAAGCCTACTTTCACCGGACCCCCTTCGAGATCGCGGCCGGCATGTCGAAGCTCGTGGGCCAAGTTCTCGGCTCCGCGGGCGGCGTGGGGACAGTCTATCCCGCGCCGGAGGTGCTGATCATCGC
>JBCBME010000313.1:0-3704 GCA_039822945.1 Pseudomonadota bacterium | reverse complement strand
CGCCGCCGCTTGAGCTTGCGATAGCTGATATGGCCCAGCTTGCCCGGCAGGCCTTGGCCCCAGGTCAGCGCATGTTCGAACAGGCCAACCGGTGCGACCGCCGTCATTGTCGGCAGCGGGCGCGTCACGCAGCATCCTCCGGCGCCCAGCCGCCTGCGCGGGTTTGCACAAAGGCGTCGGCGCATTGCTTGGCCAGCGCGCGGACGCGCCCGATATAGGCCTGCCGTTCGGTGACAGAGATCACGCCGCGGGCGTCCAGCAGGTTGAACATGTGGCTGGCCTTGATGCACTGGTCATAGGCCGGGTGCGCCATGACGATGCGCTTGCCGGTCTTTGGATCGTCATGCGCCTCATCGAGGATGGCGTTGCAGGCGGCCTCGGCGTCCTTGAAATGCTGGAGCAGCGTCTCCGTGTTGGCGACATCAAAGTTCCAGCGGCTGTATTCCTCCTCCGTCTGGCGGAAGACATCGCCGTAGCTCAGCGGGATCGGCACCTGCGGGTCGTTGTAGGGCATCTCCATGACGTGATCGATGCCGAGCACGTACATCGCCAGCCGCTCGAGCCCGTAGGTGAGCTCGCCCGAAACAGGGTGGCAGTCATGCCCGCCGACCTGCTGGAAATAGGTGAATTGCGAGACTTCCATGCCGTCGCACCAGACCTCCCACCCGAGGCCCCAGGCGCCGAGCGTGGGGCTCTCCCAATCGTCCTCCACAAAGCGGATGTCATGGAGCGCCATGTCGACCCCGATCGCTTCGAGCGACCCCAGATAGAGCTCCTGGAGGTCGGGCGGCGAGGGTTTGATGAGCACCTGGTACTGGTAATAGTGCTGCAGACGGTTCGGGTTTTCCCCGTAGCGCCCATCGGTGGGGCGGCGCGACGGCTGCACGTAGGCTGCAGCCCACGGCCGCGTGCCAAGCGAGCGCAGCGTCGTGGCGGGGTGGAACGTGCCTGCCCCCACCTCCATGTCGTAGGGCTGCAAAACCGCGCAGCCCTTGGCGCCCCAGTAAGCCTGAAGGCGCAGGATGATTTCCTGGAAGGAACGGGGCGCATCGGGAGCGGACATGGGACAGCCTCTTTGGGAAAGCGCCGCTTCCCTAGCCCTCCCCCCCGGGCTGGTCAACGGGCGGGTCAACGGGCGGGACAACACGGGCCGCCCCTGCCCTGCAACGCATGGCGCACAGTCGCCTGTAGCCCGGATGCGACAGCCGCGAAAATGTGAAGCAGAACGGTCGGAATTTCCGCTTTTGCTCTCCACCGGGCGGCGCGCGCGTGTAACGTGGCCGAGGCAACTGGAGAAAGAACGCAGATGCGACACGCCCTTATGGCCGCGGCGCTATGGATGATGACGAGCCTGCCCGCGCTCGCGCAGCAAAACACGTGGATCCAGATCGAGGCACAGCCTTCGCTGGCCGCGGCGGAAGCCTCCGTGCGCTCCTATGCAGCTCGGCTGCCCGATGTGGCCGGGTTTCAGCTCTCCACCCGCTGGTACGGCATCGCACTTGGCCCCTATACGGCGCAGGATGCCCAGCGCCAGCTTCAGGCGCTGCGCGGACAGGGCCTGATTTCGGGGGACTCGTTTCTCGTGCAGACAGGCGTCTTTCGACAGCAGTTCTGGCCCGTGGGAGCCGCGGCGCTCGCGCCGGGCACGCAGCCGGTGACCCCGGTCGCGCCGCTTGAGACGCAAACCGAGACCGAGACGGAGACAGTCGCCGTTGAAGCGCCCGCCGCGCCCGTGATCGAGGAAGAAACCCCGCGGCAGGCGCAGGCGTCCGAGAGCCTGCTCAACCGCGATGAAAAGCGGCTCCTCCAGACGGCGCTCGCCGCTGAGGGCTTTTACACCTCCGCCATCGACGGGCTCTTTGGAAGGGGCACGCGGTCCTCCATGGCCGCCTGGCAGAGCGCCAACGGGCTTGAACCCACGGGCATCCTCACGACGCGGCAGCGCGCGGCCCTGCTGCGGAGCTACAATTCCATTCTCGACGGGCTCGGGATGGAAGTGGTGGCCGAGGCGCGCGCGGGCATCGCCATGCAGATGCCCACCGACCAGATCGCCTTCAAAGGCTATGAGGCGCCCTTTGCCCATTACGAGGCGACAGGCAGCGAGAGCATCCAGCTCTCGCTCATTTCGCAGGAAGGCTCCCAGGCGCGGTTTGAGGGGCTCTTCAGCGTGCTCCAGACGCTCGATCTCGTGCCTACGGAGGGTCCGCGCGAGCTTGGCCGCGACCGCTTTACCATCACCGGCATCGATGGCGAGCGCCACACCACCATCGACGTGCGCTACGCCGATGGGGCGATGAAGGGCTACATGCTCGTCTGGCCGCCGAATGATGACACCCGCCTGCGCCGCGTGCTCGCAGAGATCGACCGGAGCTTTGAGGTGCTGCCCGGTGTCCTCGACCCCGCGCTGTCGCCGGCCACCGAGGACCAGAGCATCGATCTTTTGGCCGGGCTCGAAATCCGGCAACCGCAACGCGCCGCGACGGGCTTTTTCGTCGACGGGCGCGGCACGGTTCTGACGGCGGCCGAGACGCTGGGCGCGTGCGAGCGGGTCTCCATCGGCAGCGACGTGGATGCAGACGTGGTCTTTTCCGATGCCGAACTCGGCCTCGCCCTCCTGCAGCCGAAAAAGAGCATCGCGCCGCTGGCGTTTGCGACGTTCCAATCCTCCATCCCGCGCCTGCGGGACACGGTGGCGGTGGCGGGCTTTTCCTACGGGGGCGATCTCGGCGCGCCGACGCTCACGCTGGGCGAGCTTGCCGATATGCGCGGCCTTGATGGCGAAGACAGTGTGAAACGGCTCGAGCTGCGCGCCGAGCCCGGCGATAGCGGCGGCCCGGTCTTTGACCGCGGCGGTGCCGTCCTCGGCCTCCTGCGTCCCGCGCCGGAGCGTGAGGGGCAGGTTTTGCCGGACACGGTGCGCCTTGCGATTGATGCAGACACGATCCGCACACGGCTGGCCGCCGAAGGCTTTCAGATCGAAGAGGTCGATGCGTTCGGCGTGATGGACCCGGTGGAGCTCTCCGCGCTTGCGGCAGATATCTCCGTTCTGGTGGAGTGCTGGTAGGCCTCAGCCGAGGATGTCTGGCGTCACGTAGATGAGCGTGGGCGCATCTGCCGCAAAGGCCGCGCGCGTCACCTCCTGCATCTCACTCAGCGTTTTGGGGGCCACGCCGTAGGCCCCGTAGGCGCGCGCGAGGGCGACGAAATCCGGGTTCTGCGCGACAACCGCGTTGGGCGGGATCTGCGCGGCCACCATGCTATCCTCGATCTCCTTGAGTTTGCCGTTGTCCCACAGAAAGATCGGGAGCGGCAGGCCGAGCTCCACGGCGGTGCCGAGCTCCTGGAGCGTGTATTGAAACCCGTAATCGCCCGCGATGGCCAGGGTGGGCTTGCCCTCCCGCGCCACTGCCCCGCCGATGGCCGCGGGCAGCGCATAGCCCAGCGTGCCAAAGCCCGTCGGGTGGTGCCAGTGGCCGGGGCGGTCCATGTCCCAGACTTCTTTCGACGAGTAGGCGAACTGGGTCATGTCGGAATAGATCATGGTGCCCTCAGGCAGACAGGCGCGGAGCGCATCGGCCACGGGTAAGATGCCGGGGCGTTCGGCCTCCACCTCCGCGCGCCAGCGCGTGCGGTGGGCCGCCACATCGCGCGCCCGCCAACGCGAGCGGGGCTCGTCCTGCAAGGCCGCACTCAGCGCGTCGAGG
>JBCBME010000312.1:0-3734 GCA_039822945.1 Pseudomonadota bacterium | reverse complement strand
CGACACGGTAGGCCGCGGCTGCAGTGGCAGAGCGCCCGGCGCTGCGTTTGATCGTTTTCACAGAGAGGTGGTAGCTGGCCATGCGCCCTCCTCTCCAGAAGACACCAACAGCGACCGCAGTGCGCGTCCGCACCGCCGCTGCGCCGCGCCAGGCACATCCGTGCCGACCGGCTCTTGGCCCGTGATAAGAGCCGGGGTGCTGGCGCAGGATAGGAGGTGAGCTGGTCCTGTCACCCTCGTGGACGGGACCGGCTTCAACCTCCCTGTTGGGCGAAAGCCGGGGGCTTCGGAACATCGCGTTCCGGATCCGTCGGGGTAGCGCGCAACCGTCTTTTTCCCGGAGGCCCGCGCCACAGAACGCTGGGGCCGGAGGGGAAAAGACAGCCCGCCCGAAGCTGCCCGAAGGGTGGTTGAGGCGCGGGCTTGCCGATGCGTTCCACCAATCTCCCCAGCCTTATGGTTGGCGGGAGATTGGCGGGGCACATCGGCGGTTTGCCATCGGCAAACCCGGCAAGGAAGGACAGGCCCGCGACTGTCATTCCGCGCAGTCCGCAAGTGCGACACCCCTGACGATCCAGCCCCGGCCATGGCGCACAGGATGCCGTCAGGGGATCGCATTGCGGAACGCCATCCAACCGCGCAGGTTGGTCGTAGAGGGTTTGGGAGAGGCGATGCCGTCTCCCATTTCGATGCGCGCCGCATCGAATGGGTCTGCCATCGGCTGGGGCTTTGCCCCAAAGAGATCGCACGCAAATCTCGAAACCACAGGTGGAAAGTTTGCATAAGTGCGCCCTTCACTAATCCTCAGCTCAGGGTTCGCGCTGCCTTTGGGTATTTCAAGAACAGGTCGTGCACCCTGCTCTTCTTCGCGGACCTCTGCCGATCCGCACCGTGTCATCCGCCATGTTCCGCCGAAAGGCAAGCATGGTCCTGGATGACCCTTGTTATCTTAGGTGGATGGTCGAGTCTCTCAACCATGACGTGAACATTTGAGCGGATGGTTTGTGAGATGGCCGAGACAGAACTGGAACGTGCCGAGAAGCGATACGCCCAGGCCAAGGCCCGGCTTCAGGCCTTGCGCAATCGGGAAGCCACGAAACAGCGCAAGCTGGACACCAGGCGCAAGGTGATCCTGGGCGGGGCGCTGATGGACCTAGCGGAACGGGATTCCAAGGCTGCCGCTATGCTCGACCGGCTGATCCGCAACCTGTCCCGCGAACAGGATCGTAAGGCCTTTGCAGAATGGGATGCTCCCTCCTCTGCTCCTACCGATGATGGCGCGTCCTAATGCGGAGCGTGATGCTCGTCTTCGGGGGCCTGTTCCGCTTCTTCGGTCGGTTGATCTTCACGCCAATCCTACTCGGATGGTTGATAGGCGCGATGGCCTTCGGGGCGATGCTTGGCTCTCTGGTGGCCACGCCGTTCATCTTCGCTTTCTTCGATCAGACGCCGGGCGAAAGCGCCTGGCAGTGGCTGGTCTTCGGTCCCTTCATGTTTGTGGGGGCTGTCTTCGGGTTCCAGTACTGGCGCATGGCCTCCGGGGCCGATGCCTATTTTGGGCTCACGGGTGACAGCCACGGGTCGGCGCGGTTTGCGAACCGCAAGGAGCTGAAGAAGCTGGAGCGCGGCAAAGGACGCGAAGAGGCCGGTCTTCTGATCGGGCGCAATCCGCACACCGGGCGGCTCTTGCGCTATGACGGCCCGGCCCATCTGATCACCCTCGCCCCGACACGGGCGGGGAAAGGCGTCGGCACCGTGATCCCGAACCTGCTGGCAGCGGAACGCTCGGTTCTGGTCATTGACCCCAAGGGCGAGAATGCCCGGATCGCTGGGGAAGCCCGGCGGCGCTTCGGGACGGCCCATGTTCTCGATCCATTCGAAGTCAGCGGCCATCCCTCTGCCGCCTACAACCCGCTCGACCGGCTGACCCCGGACAGCCTCGATCTGGGCGAGGATGCTGCCTCCCTGACAGAGGCGCTGGTCATGGACCCGCCGGGCCAGGTGACGGAAGCTCACTGGAACGAGGAAGCTAAGGCCATCCTCGGCGGGCTGATCATGTTTTGTGTCTGCCACGAGGATCGCGCCCGCCGGTCCCTTGCCACCGTCCGGGAATATCTCACCCTGCCCCCGGAAAAACTCCGGGCGCTGTTGGAGCTGATGCAGGACAGCGACGAGGCAGGTGGGCTGATCGCCCGCGCCGCCAACCGCTTCCTCGGCAAGGCGGATCGGGAAGCGGCTTCCGTGCTGTCGAACGCGCAACGCCATACGCACTTTCTGGACTCGCCCCGGATCGCAAAGTGTCTGGCGCGCTCAGACTTCGCCTTCTCCGATCTGCGCCACCGTATCACCTCTGTCTTCCTGGTCCTGCCACCCAATCGCATGGACGCCTACAGCCGCTGGCTGCGCCTTCTGGTCTCCCAGGCCCTTCAGGACATCGCACGGGATGCTGAGGCCCTGACGGCTACCACAGGCGCTCTGAACGCCTCTCAGCGGCTCAACAGCCCTACCCTCTTCCTTCTGGACGAATTTGCCGCCTTGGGCCGTCTGGAGGCCGTCGAGCGCGCTATGGGGCTGATGGCAGGCTACGGGCTTCAGCTCTGGCCGATCCTGCAGGACATGAGCCAGCTCAAGGACCTCTATGGCGACCGGGCAAACACGTTCATAGCCAATGCCGGGGTGCAACAAGTCTTCGGGGTGAACGATTTCGAGACGGCCAAATGGCTGAGCCAGATGATCGGTCAGGAAACCGCCGGGTTCCTGACCGACAGTTTCAAGCCCGGTGATGGCCCCAGCTTCTCGAACAACCTCACGGGCCGCGATCTGCTGACCCCCGATGAAATCATGCAGCTTCCCCCGGATCGTCAGCTCCTGCGCGTCCAGGGACAGGCCACCGCCGTCGCGCAAAAACTGCGTTACTACGCCGATCCTGAATTTGCCGGGCTGTTCACGCCAGACGCCCGATAACCCGAAAGCACTTCGCCATGTCCGACACGCCCGCCTTCCCTGCCCCGCTCTCAGACGATGATCTGCGCGAAACGCTCGATCTTCTCGCCACGGCTGTCGCCAGCATCTCGGATCGGGTGGATGATCAGACGCGGGTGCTCGACCGGGTGAACAAGACGGCGACGGAAGCCCGCTCTGCCGCCTTTGCCGCTCAAAAGCAGACGGACCCGGAACACTATGGCGAGATTGTCGGCGCGACCATCGACGGCAGGATTGTCGATACCCTCACCCGCGTTGGCCAGATGGCCGGTGATCTACTTCGGGCGTCAAACCATACTCAGGAGGTTCTCAGGAAAGTTGAGGGTGCCAAATCGGACACCATGCGTCAGCTCTGGGAACGGGAACAGAAGCTGGATCGCTTCAAAAGTCGTCTTCCATGGTTCGGTCTGGGTGCTGTCGTTCTGGCTCTTGTCCTGACGGTGACGCTTCCTCGTTTCTTAGCCAGCAACGCTTCCATGTGCGCTGTCCTTGGGGCATCTTGGACGACGACAACCACGGGTGTCGATGCCTGCGTGTTCTACCAACGGTGAGCGATAGAGCGCTGATGGCGATCCGTTCTGCCTGAGAAGCTGGGTGTTATATTTGTGTTAGAATCTGTGTTACGGGTTCTGGATTTTTACATATGTGTTTGAAAATGAAGCTATTTTCAGGGTGCTCGGTAACTGATAACACGAATCTTGGTAACTGAAATCCTGCTTTCGGTAACTGATAACACGAATCTTGACTGCGGT
>JBCBME010000311.1:0-3754 GCA_039822945.1 Pseudomonadota bacterium | reverse complement strand
GCCGAGTTCCGCCAGATTGGTGACTGGATCAACGAGGTCGTCGACGGCCTTGCCGCCAATGGCGAAGAGGGCAATGCCGCCGTCGAGGCCAAGGTGAAAGCCGAAGTGGCCGAGATGTGCGCCCGCTTCCCGCTCTACACCTGATCGAACAAGCTTAGAGGGCCGGGGCTGCCGTGCGGTCGCCCCGGCCCTTTCTTTTTCTAGGCCTCTCCCGCCCTAGCGCACCAGCGCCAAAAGCACCGCGAGAGCGATGACCCCGAGGAGCACGTTCACGAAAGCGGACGTCGTGATATCAAGGAGATAGCCTCTCCTTTGATCAGCGTGGTCCACGGTTTCGAAATACATCTGCAGCGCTGTCTCGGCCCGCTCGAACGCTGCTGGGTCGATTTTCTCAGGCGCGTCGCTCTCAGCCAAAGCCGCCTCCACCCGCACGAGCGCCTCCACCTGCTGGCGCTCGTAGCGCGGCAAGGTGCGCCTGATCTTCTTGGCCTGCTGCGCCAGTGAGCCGCCGACGCGATATTTCAGCGTGATCTCGGCCCGGAGCGCCTCGAGGCGGGATGCGGCCTCATCTGGATCCATGGCGCTGTCGTAACCCGACGGCGCTTTCCATGCCATCGCGATGCGCGTAAGCCTGTGGCGTTATGTTGAACACGCTCGAATTCGGCGACGGTGGGACGCCGCTTGTGATCGCACACGGCCTCTTTGGATCGGGCCGGAATTGGGGTGTGTTGGCCAAGCGCTTCTCCGCCACGCGTCGGGTGATTTGCGTGGATATGCGCAACCATGCAGGCAGCTTTTGGCATGACGACACGAGCTATGAGGCCATGGCGCGCGATCTTGCGGAGGTGCTTGCGCCCTTGGGCGAGGCAGACCTTCTCGGCCACTCCATGGGGGGCAAAGCCGCGATGGTGGCCGCGCTCTCTGGCGCGCCGGTCCGACGGCTCATCGTCGCCGATATCGCCCCTGTAAGTTACACCCACACACAGATGCCGATGATTGATGCGATGGAAGCGCTCGACCTCTCCACCATCGAGACGCGCACAGAGGCAGATGCCGCGCTCAGCGCACATATCGAGGAGCCGGGCATTCGCGCGTTCCTGCTTCAGTCTCTCGACGTGCGCGCGCGCAGTTGGCGGCTCAATCTCGCGGCCCTGCGTGCTGGAATGCCCGGCATCCTCGGCTTTCCTGACGTCTCTGGCACCTTTGCCGGACCGACGTTCTTTTTGTCGGGCGGCGCGTCGGACTACGTGGAGTCCTCGGCGCGACCCACGATCAAGACCCTCTTTCCCAAGGCGCGGTTTGCCAAGATCCCCGGCGCGGGGCACTGGCTCCACGCCGAGAAACCGCGCGAATTCGAAGCCGCGGTCACCGCATTTCTGGAGGCACCATGAAACGAACAGGCATCCTCAACACGCGGCTCGCGGGGCTCATGGCGAGCCTTGGGCACACTGACACGATCGTGGTGGCCGATGCAGGCCTTCCCGTGCCCCGCGGGGTCGACGTCATTGATCTCGCTGTCGTTCTCGGCACGCCGGGCTTTTGGCCGGTGCTCGACGCCGTGCTCGCCGAGATGGTGGTGGAGGAGGCGCATGTCGCCGAAGAGGCCAGCGCGCTCATGGGTCACTTTTCCGAAAGGCTCGCGGTGCACACCGTCTCCCACGAAGAACTCAAGCGCATGGCGTCGGTCGCGCGGGCTGTGATCCGCACGGGAGAGGCCACGCCTTACGCTAATATCGTGCTGCGGGCGGGCGTGGCGTTCTGAGCTTCACGCATCGTTAACCAGAATCCCCGCACGGTCTGGCCATGCTTGATTGTGCTGCCAGCCCCGTTCTTCACCGGTCCTCGCTCCACCTCGCGGACCCTCACGCCACCACGCTCACCGATGAGATCACGCTCATCCGCTCTGCCTTTGCTGCCGAAATGAAGGAGGCGGGGGCGGAAGTGCATTGCGCGGTGCTCCTGCCGCAGGCGCTCTATGTGCTTTGGGGGCTGCCGCGCGGGGATGACCCCCTGCCCCGGCTGAAGCAGATTGGCGCGACGTTTCAACGACATGCGCAGGGAGAGGTGCGGTTTGCCTGCCCGGTGACGGCACCGCTCACGGCCGGGCAGTATGACCGCGTCGTGGCGGAGTTCGAGGGGATGCCCGTGGCGTGGGAGCTCTGCGACCGGCCCGAGGAGTGGCCCCACAGCTCCATCCACCGCCGCCTGCTCTTCGCCCAGCCGACCGAGATGAGAGCGGCCTCCTGACGCGGCTGCGCGCGGTGGGGGTTAACGTGGGTTAACGTGCTGCCAGCACGGTGCGCAGACGCGTTTTGCACCCTTTTGTACAAGTCTCGGGCCCGCTCGGGACGGTTTGTACAAAGGATTTTGCCATGATGATCACGCCCGAGAGGGGCCACACGGTCGCGCGCACGACCTCGGAGGCGCGGAAGTCCCTGCCCGAACTCATCGACTGGGTGAACAGGCCCGAGGGGCGCGTGATCCTGACCCGCCACGGTCGCCGGGTGGCCGCGCTCGTCTCCCTCCCGGACCTCGAGCGCATCCTGTCAGAGACCGAGATGGAGGAGACGATAGCCGCCATCAAGACGGGCGACCGCCGCCGCCTGCCGGGAACTTTCTTTCACCTCCACTCCCGCGGCTCGAGCCGCGAAAGCGCCGAAGAACTCCGCCGCATCCAACTCACCCGCGCCCAAGAACGCAGCATCCTCGCCAACCACGGCCTAGAGCCGGTGCCGGGTGGAGAAGTGGAGATTGTGGTGGAGGAGAAAGTGAGGAAGAGGTGGTGGTGGCGTTCCTATTTTTGTTCGTAGCTGACCAAACCGCAGAGTATCATCTGTAGGCCAGCTTGAATGCGACATGTGTACGCTTCAAAACCATCAGCAATGTTCCAAAGAAATGTGTCACGAGTGCCACGCACACACAGCCTGTCATAAGGTCTGTTTGGTCGGAAACGGAAAGAAAAAAGAACAAGAGTAAGCCAACACACGCGACAAGGATTAGATATGAGATATTTGCGTTGAGCTGCTCAAGAAAGGCAAGGAATGAAGCCGTCTTAGCCTTCTGAACTTTTGCCAAGGTTGGGTCTTCGTTCGTGTGCCCTTGACCAAGAGAAATAGTGAATGCTGATATTTGCGCACTGAACAACAGCGCAGCAAATACTGAGAAGACTGTGATCAACGTGCCAAGCTCGCCTGCTTTTACTTCAAATGCAATGTAATAGGCCGCGACCCCGAACGCAATCGGCGTACCATAAAAGACGAAAATGATCCAAATGCGCAACAAGAGGTTCCGACCTTCGCCCAACGTGTTGAGATGATCTCTAATTATGACGTATGGATTAAGTAGGTTCATGTGAGCATGCTAACAGCAACATCTTCAATTATTTCTTGAAAAGCCTCCTCGATAGACGCTCTAGTCGGGTGACCTCTTCCTGGATCACGTTTTACCGCGTCGGAGAGGTCTATCAGGGCATTCATTCCTCCAGAGCCCGCGAGAGTCACTGTGCGGGTTCTGCCGTTTATACGAACTTTTGCTTTAGCGTCCTCGAATTGAATTCCATCCATCTCCATAGCTTGGTCGAGGCTTTGCCCCGAAAAACGACGCTTAAGAGAAGCGAATGGTCCGAAACCCTCCTTCTCGGGAGAAACCAACTCAACGGAAATCGCTGCGTCTTCCGCACCAACTCCAAGTTGCCGGTCCGCGATATCACCTCCACCATGACGCGATTTAAGGATTACCGCCTTTACTGGAGCTT
>JBCBME010000310.1:0-3777 GCA_039822945.1 Pseudomonadota bacterium | reverse complement strand
ATGAGGAAAGTTGATGGTGATGAGCTTCGTCTTCGGCTGAATGGCCGCAGCCACGCGATCGATGTCGAGCGACCAGTCGTCCTCGGGATCAAGCGGAACACCCGTCACACCACCGATGGAGGCGGGCAGCGCTTCATGGCTCTGGTAATTCGGGGTGACGACGATGGCATGATCGCCGGGCTCCAAAAGCACCTGATTGGCCGCAAAGATCCCCTCGCTGGCGCCCGCGAAACACAAGACATGGTTCGCATCCTGACGGGCATAGGTCGCAGCGATCGCCTCCCGCAGGTCCGGGGCGCCGTAGGTTTCCGTATAACCCAACCACATCGTCTCAAACGCTGCGCGGTCCGCATCAGAGGCCAGCGACAAAAGCTCCGGCAGGCTCATGCTCTCCGCATCAGACGCGGTGAGGTGATAGCGGGCGGAGAACTCCCATTTTGCGAAATGGGTCTCGAGGCGGAAGTCAGGGAGCGTGGGCATGACCCTCCCCTACCGGAGCGGCGGCGGAAGCAAAACGGCTTTTGGCTTGCAATGTGCAAGCTAGAGATTTCCTGAGCGGCAAACCATCCGAGTGCCCCACCAACGCGGTAGTGGAGATGCCCGGCGATCAATGCGGGCGGTGTCCTTCCCGGCGGAGGCGCGCGGGTTGAGGGCGATTTCGTCTGCCTCAACCTCTACTCCATGGACATGGCCGCGCCGGTGCTGCTCTCACTTATCCTCCAGCGGCACAACGCGGCGGTGCGCGCGGCGCTGGAGGCCATCCCCCCATCACCTCTACCGCTTCATATTTGCGGTGTTCTTTCCCGCCTTCGCAGCGAGCCACGGCGGCTCTGACGCGCAATGAAAAAGGCCGGAGGCAGAACCCCCGGCCTTCCACTGTCACACCTGTACTCGTTACTCAGCAGCCACCGGGGTGAGCACGGGCTCCACCGGCTTGTAGTTCGGGCGCACCTCTTCGGGATCGAAGTGGTCGACAGCGATCACACGACCCACGAGCGTCTCAAGCTCGCGCAGCTGAGCCACCTCGTCAGACGTCAGAACACCTGCCGCCTCGGCCTCGGCAAACCAGTCGGTCCCGTGATAACGGCGGACCGTGCCTGCGCGGATCGCCTTTTCGAGCTTCCGCTCGACAGGTTCGGCTGCGATGACCTTCAGCATCGTGTGCTCGAGGATCCCCTGCGCGTCATCGGCATCAAAGGAGACGAAGACCCCTTTGGTGAGCCTGTCACGGTAGGCACCGGGCTCGAGGATCTGCGCCACAACCGACTTGCCCAGCGCATCAGATGCCATCTTACGGCGCAGGCCAAAGGGAAGGACGAGCGCGCGCATCACATAGCGCATGGGCGTGATCGGGAAGTTCGCGATGACGCCATTCATGTGCTGCTCAAACCGGTAGAGTGCATTCGTGACGCAGAGATCAAGCGTGGCGAGATCCTCCGCCGGTTGGCCGTCATCCTCGAAACGCTTGAGCATGGCCGAGACCAGGTAGATCTCGCTCAGCGCATCGGCGAGGCGACCGGTGATCCGCTGCTTCATCTTGAGCCCGCCCCCGAGGAGCGAGACGGTGAGGTCCGCCACAAGCGCGAAGTTCCGGCTGGCACGGGCAAGCTGCTTGTAGTGCCGCGCCGTGCGGGCCGACCCCGCCGGAATGGCCGTGAAGTAGCCCGCCGTCACGTTGTGAAAGAACGCACCCGCCATGTTCGAGAACACGAAACCCACATGGCCGGTAAAGGCGGCGTCAAAGTCCCGAAGACCCTTTTGGGCGTCCGCCTCTTCCGCCGCCGCGATCTCGGCCAGGAGGTAGGGATGGCAGCGAAGCGAGCCCTGCGCGAACGTGATGAGCGTGCGCGTGAGGATATTGGCGCCCTCCACGGTGATCCCCACCGGCACGGCCTGATAGGCGCCCTGCAGGTAGTTCGTCGGGCCATCGCAGATCGCCTTGCCGCCGTGGATGTCCATGGCGTCATTGACGGAGCGGCGCATCCATTCGGTGGATTGGTACTTCAGGATCGCGGACGGCACTGCGGGCTTCTCGCCACCGGCCACCATGGCCGCCGTCATCGCGCGGCCAGCCTCGGTGATATAGGCGGCCTCCACCATGCGGGTGAGCGCCTCTTCGATGCCTTCCATCTTGCCGATAGGCATGCCGAACTGCTTGCGGATGCGGGTATAGGCCGTCGTGGCCCGCAGCATCCCCTTGGCACCCGACGTGGCCGAGGCGGGCAGCGAGATCGCGCGCCCTACGGAGAGGCAGTTCATCAGCATGCGCCAGCCCTGACCCACGCGGGCCTGTCCGCCGATGACGTATTCCATGGGAATGAAGACGTCCTTGCCCCAGTTCGGGCCGTTCGGGAACGCAGCGCCCGAGGGCAGGTGGCGTCGGCCAATATTCACACCGTCATGGTCCGTCGGGATCATGGCGAGCGTGATGCCGATGTCTTCCTGATCGCCAATGAGATTTTCGGGGTCAAACAGGCGGAACGCGAGGCCAAGGAGCGTCGCCTTGGGCGAGAGCGTTATGTAGCGCTTGTCCCAGCTGACACGGATCCCCACGACCTCTTCGCCGTTATGCATCCCCTTCGTCACGTAGCCCACATCGCGCATGTTCGCGGCATCAGAGCCGGAGGTGGGGCCCGTCAACGCAAAGCACGGGACCTCTTGCCCCTTTGCGAGGCGCGGCAGGTAATGCTCCTTTTGAGCGTCAGTACCGTACTGCTCAATGAGCTCTCCGGGCCCAAGGGAGTTCGGCACGGCGACAACTGTCGCCACATCCGGGCAGCGGGACGAGATCTTGCCCAGAATGAGAGACTGCGCCTGCGCGGAGAACCCGAGGCCGCCATGCTCCTTGGAGATCAGCATCCCGAAGAAGCCATGATCAGCGATGAAATCCCACACGTGCTGGGGGATGTCGTGATGCGAATGGCGCACGTCCCAGTCGCTCACCATCTGGCAGAGCTCCTCAGTGGGGCCGTTGAAGAACGCCTCCTCCTCCGCGGTCATCTCTGGGGCGGCGATGGCCCGGAGCTTTGACCAATCCGGCTGGCCGCTGAACAGCTCGGCGTCCCAACCGACGGTGCCGGCATCAAGCGCCTCTTTCTCGGTTGAAGAGACGGGCGGCAGGATGCTTTTGACCACAGCAAAGACGGGCTTCGTGAGCACCGCGAGGCGCAGAGCCGGCACCGAGAGCGCCGCCAGCGCGAGCGCGGGAAGAAACGCGAGAAAGGTGCCAAACCCTCCCTGCGGTGCAAAGCCAAACGCGGCCAGCGCGATCACAGCCGCACCGCCCGCCCACGCGATCAGCGGCGCGCGAAACATCGCAAGCGCACCAAGAAGACCGAGGCTGGCAAGAAGGAATAGGATGATGGTCATGATGTTCTCCTCCCGTCGGAGTTGCAGACACCAAAGAGCCTACGCCAGATTGACGTGCACGTAAGCCTGACGTTGCGAAACTTTGCCGCCACGCCCAGCCGTGACGCCACGACCCATACCCCAACACAGCGCTTCAGCGCCCGGGTAGGTTTGGTTCAAAGGGCTGTTGATTTGGTCGGAGTGAGAGGATTCGAACCTCCGACCCCTGCCTCCCGAAGACAGTGCTCTACCAGGCTGAGCTACACTCCGACCGTGGGCGGCTCACTAGCCCCGGCCTTGGACCTTGGCAAGAGACATTGCAGCTCAGTTGCGGCCCGGCAGCCCCCGCAGCCCCGGGCGCCTTTGGGCGTTGGGCCGCGTCAACGGCGGCTCCTGCCCCGCCGCGCGAATAAGGGTGCTCACGCGCGG
>JBCBME010000309.1:0-3785 GCA_039822945.1 Pseudomonadota bacterium | reverse complement strand
GGCGATGAGCTGGGCGGGCACATCGTCAGCGGCCATGTCGACGGCATCGCCGCTGACGATGTGCCCGCCCAGCTCATCGCCCACCTTCAAGGCCCGCTCGAGGTTCACGCGGTGGCCCTCGCCCCACGTGCTGAGGTTCGTCTTTGAGACGCTCTCAGCGCTCACATCGACGTCAAACCAGCCGCCATCTGCGCCCATGCCCTTGTCCACCACCGTCAGGCAGCAGCCGTCGCAGGCGATGGAGGCGCCCATGTCGACGCCGCTCATGTCATAGCGCGTAGCAATGCGCGCGCGCATATCGCCGCGCTGTTCAATCTCGGTGACAGTGCCGATATCGGTGATGATGCCCGTGAACATGGAAATCCCCTTTCGCCCCGGCACGTAACCCGTGCCTCATCGCTGGGCAAGGGAGGCGCCCGACGTGTCACACCATGCGTAAAGTTTTTACCTCTGAGCCCTAATCGTGACATAAACTGGCGGCAAATTGTTCGGTGTGCATGAGTATCGGTAAGGCGGTGACGGCAGAAACGCGCAAATTCCTGTTTCTACAGGGGCCCCATGGGCCATTTTTCCACCGCTTGGGCAAGATGCTTGTCGCGGCGGGGTGCGATGTCTGGCGTGTGGGTTTCAATGCCGGGGATCGCGCCTTCTGGTTTACGCCGAAAACCTACATCCCCTTCACCGACCGGCTTGAGGCCTGGCCCGATCGGTTCGAGGCCATCGCCCGTGAGAAGGCCATCACCGATATCGTGATTTACGGCGACACCCGCCCCGTCCATTCCGAAGCGGTGGAGCGCGCCCGTGCCATGGGGCTCCGCATCCATGTCTTCGAAGAGGGCTACATGCGGCCCTACTGGGTCACCTATGAGCGCGACGGCTCCAACGGGAATTCGCGCCTGATGGAGATGCCGGTTTCCGAGATGTGCGAGGCGCTCGAGCGCTCTGACCTCGATGTGCCCGAGGCCCCCACGCATTGGGGCGACATGAACCAGCACATCTTCTACGGGTTCCTCTACCACCTCTTCGTGATGACGCGGAACGGCGATTACCGCAACATCCGCACCCACCGCTCGTTGCCGGTGGCCATGGAATTCTACATCTATCTCAAGCGCTTCCTGCTTTTGCCGGTCGTGCGGCTCGACCGCGGGCTCTCGACATTCCGCATCAAGCAGGCGGGCTTTCCGTTTCACCTCGTGCTCATGCAGCTCGAACATGACAGCGCCTTTCAGATGCATTCGCCCTTCGAGACGATGCGCGAGTTTCTGGAGCTCACCATCAAGGGCTTTGCCGAAGGCGCGCCGCGGCACCACCACCTCGTCTTCAAGGCCCATCCGATGGAAAGCGGCCGCTTGCCCATGCGCCGCGTCGTGCGCGATCTGGCCCGCCAATACGGCGTCAAAGGCCGCGTGCATTACGTGCCCGGCGGCAAACTGGCCAAGCTTCTCAACCACGCCCGCACGGCGGTGACGGTGAACTCCACCGCTGCGCAGCAGGTGCTCTGGCGCGGCATCCCGCTCAAGGTCTTCGGCGCCGCCGTCTACGCCAAGCCCGAATTCGTCAGCACGCAGCCGCTGGCGCAGTTTTTCGCCGCCCCCGAGCGGCCTGACAACCGCGCCTACAAGGATTACCGCCGGTTCCTTCTGGAGACATCCCAGATGCCCGGCGGCTTTTACTCCGCCCGCGGCCGACGGGAGCTCATGCGCCAGGTCGTCGACATGATGCTCGCGCCTGAAGATCCCTATGAGGCCTTCCTCGCGGGAAGTGCCGCGCCGAGGCAACAGTTGCGGTTGGTCAAAGATTAGACACCACCCCTAGCGCTTCCTTTTTTCACTGGATTCCGGTAGCTTGTAAAAAAAAGCTGAGGCAGAAATTCAGGCTTAAGGAGGCTAGCAGTGGCTTCTCGTAATTCTCAACGCGCTCCGCGGTGGGTGCGTGTCGTGGGCGCGGTATGTGCTCTCACCCTCGTTGCGGCATGTGGTTTGCCGCGCTCTGGCCCCTCCAAGGCCGAGATTTTCGAGGGCTCGGTGCAGCGCTCCGGCGATGCCTTCATCGTTGTGGTCTATGACCGTGTGGCGCGTGCCACCGCCGTCACCCCGGCGCTCGGGTTTACCGATGCGTTCCTCAACGCCTCCGATCTCGGCTCCGACACGATCCGCCCCGGCGATGTGATCGGCCTGACGATCTGGGAAAACGTCGAAGACGGTCTTCTGGCCAGCGAGGGCCAGAATGCCACCGTGCTCGAAGAGGTGCAGGTTGACGGCGCGGGCTTCATCTTTGTGCCCTATGCCGGGCGTCTGCGCGCAGCAGGAAACTCGCCGGAGGCAATCCGGCGCATCATCGCCTCCCGCCTGGGCGAGCAGACCCCGGATCCGCAGGTGCAGGTCCGCCGCCTCGCCGGTGACGGCTCCACCGTCTCTGTCGTGGGCGCGGTCGGCGGTCAGGGCGTCTTTGCCATCGAGCGCCCCACGCGGCGTCTTTCGGCCATGCTGGCGCGCGCGGGCGGCGTCACTGTCGACCCTGAAATCGCGCAGATCACCATCATTCGCGGCCAGCACCGCGGCGTCGTGTGGTTCAACGACCTCTATGACAATCCGGAAACGGACATCGCGCTGCGCGGCGGGGATCGCATCCTCGTTGAGGCGGACACGCGCACCTTCACCGCGCTCGGCGCCACCGGGTCCCAAAGCCGGGTGCCCTTTGAGAGCCAGACCATCAGCGCGCTCGAGGCCATCGCCACGGTTGGCGGTCTGAACTCGTCGATCGCCGATCCCACCGGCGTCTTTGTCTTCCGCAATGAGCCACAGGAGATCGCGCAAACGGTTGTGGGTCGGGGCGACCTCATCGGCACCCAGCGTCTGGCCTATGTCCTTGATCTCACACGGCCCAACGGCATGTTCCAGGCGCGCGATTTCGCGATCCGCGACGGCGACACTGTCTATGTCACCGAGGCCCCCTTCGTGACCTGGGACAAGACAATCGCCTCGCTGACAGGCTCTCTCGCTTCCGTGAACTCCCTCAACACGCTTGCCAGCGGCGGCAATTAAGGCCGCGCGGTGGGCAGGCCGCTTTACGTCTATAACGGCGGGTTCCTGACGCAGCGCCGCACGCGCCGCATCCTGGAGCTCGCCGGCTACGACATCCGCATCGGTCGGCCCAAGGAGGGCGCGCTCGTGGGCGTCTGGGGCAATTCCCCCACGGCCCACCGGGGCGAGGCAGTCGCCGCCCGCACAGACACCCCAATCCTACGGGTGGAGGATGCGTTTCTTCGCTCCGTCCATCCCGGCCGCGACGGCGCGCCTGCTATGGGCCTCCTCCTCGACAGCGCGGGCGTCCATTTCGACCCGGGCCGCCCCTGCGATCTCGAAACGCTGCTGGCCAGCCACCCCCTCGATGACACAGCGCTGCTCGACCGCGCGCGCCACGCGATTGACCTCATCGCCCACGCGCATCTGTCGAAATACAACGCCTTCCACCCCGAGATCGAGCCGCCCGATCCCGGCTATGTCGTGGTGATCGATCAGACAGCGGGCGATGCCTCCCTCACCGCGTCGGGCGCCAATGGGGCCACGTTTCAGGAGATGCTCGTCTTCGCCCAAACCGAGCATCCCGGCGCGCGGATCCTGCTCAAGACGCATCCGGAGACGGCCGCGGGCCACCGCGCGGGCCATTTCGGCCCCGGGAACGAGACAAACCTCATCTCGCTCTACGACACGCCCGTCTCTCCCTGGCGGCTCTTTGAGGGCGCGCGCGCGGTCTACACGGTCAGCTCTGGATTGGGCTTCGAG
>JBCBME010000308.1:0-3790 GCA_039822945.1 Pseudomonadota bacterium | reverse complement strand
CCCCCCCCCACCCCCCCACGAATCCGTACACTCTTTCCCTACACGACGCTTCCGATCTCTTCTTGAAGGCGATGGCAGCATCCAGCGCCGCGCGTTGCTTTTCCGCCTCGGAGCCAGAGCCGCAGCGGGCATCCATGTTGGCCTTGATGTGAGCCACGTCATCGCCGCCCGTCATGCCCAGCGCCTCAAAGATGGGCCCGAACTCTCCGATGGATTGGTTGGCGCGGGTTACGATCTGTTTGGCCACGGGGGCACGTTCGGCATTGTAGCTGTCGAGGAGCTTCTCGCCGGCCTGCCCCTTGAGCACGGAGGCGAGCTTCCAGCAGAGGTTGAAACTGTCTTGGATCGAGGTGTTCGAGCCAAGCCCGTTCGACGGAGGGTGCCGGTGCGCAGCATCCCCCATGATGAAGACACGCCCGCTTTGCATCCGCTCGGCATAGGCATCATTCACGGTCCAGGTGTTGGCGCTGAGAAGCTCAATCTCGAGCTCGGGATCGCCCACGAGCTGACGGGCCACCTGGGTTGCCATTGCCTCGTCCACTTCCGGGGCGGGCTCGTTGATGTCGTAACCCCAGACAATGAGCCATTCATTCCAGGGCCGGATCATCCGCACGAGGCCCATGCCGATCCCGCCCACATCGGCGCCGGGCTGCATGACCCAGTAGAGAACCGAGGGGCGATGTTGGACGTATTTCGTCAAATCCGCGCGGAACAGGATGTTCATGGAACCGCCCACGCCCATCTTACCGGCGATGGGGAGCTTTTCATTCTCCGCGACTTTGGAGTTTCCGCCATCCGCGCCGAGGAGGTATTTCGAGCGGATCGTCACCTCTGATCCGGTCAGACGGTCCCTGCAGGTGGTGGTGACGCCATCGTC
Source organism: Pseudomonadota bacterium (assembly GCA_039822945.1). Taxonomy (GTDB): domain Bacteria; phylum Pseudomonadota; class Alphaproteobacteria; order Rhodobacterales; family Rhodobacteraceae; genus Shimia_B. The sequence continues at coordinate 2,913 of JBCBME010000308.1, read as the reverse complement.
ATCCTGGACGTGGCTCACATATTCGGTGCTCATGCGCGCCTGTGTTCCGCGGGAGCAGGCGGTCTTGAAGAGGAGCGGCTCCATGAAGGTCTGGGGCAGGTCGTTCATGAACGTGGGCGAGGACATCAGGTGCTCGGCCTTCGAGAGGGGATGTGTACCCCAGGAGTTCATGCGGCCGATTTCCTCACCCGCGAGGCTCTCACAAAAGACGTTCTCGCCCATGAGCTCCTGCTCTGTGGCGAAGAGGTAGGCCTCCTCCTCGACGTCGCGACCAAGGTCTCGCAGCACTTCCATGGTGCGCTGGTTGGTGATGTGCGCGCGCGGCGTGTTGGCAAGCCAGCGGTAGCGGTTGATGACGACATTCTCGACGCCATAGGTCGACAAGAGTGCTGCCGCCGAAGACCCGGCAGGCCCCGTCCCGATGATGAGCACATCCGTGGTGATATCAGGCATGGTTGCTCCTCCCCTTCGCATCTTGCCGTGCGTGGGACGCTACACGCCTCTCACGGCCATGTTGATTTGAAGTGAGTTCATCAATATAACTTTTAGTTATGCTAATTGATCCGCGACAGCTGCAAATGCTATGGGCCATCGTCGATGCGGGCGGGCTTTCACAGGGCGCGCAGCGGCTCGGCAAGTCTCAGCCCAGCCTCTCGCGGAGCCTCGCAACCCTCGAGGCGAGGCTTGGCACCCCGCTCTTTGAAAAGGGGCGCAGGCCGCTCAAGCCAACCGAGCTTTGCCTGACATTGGCCCGAGAGGGGCAAGCTATTGCGGAAGCGACACAAAGCGCTGCGCGCGCTGCCACGCGACACCGGACCGGCGAAACCGGCACGTTGCGGCTCGGCGGCACGCCCATCTTTATGGACGGTGTGATCTCTCCGATGATCGCGGGATTTCAGCGCGAGTTTCCCGATATCAGTGTGGATCAACGGGATGGCTACCTGGAAAGGCTCATCGAAGATCTTCGTGACGGTGTGATCGATCTCGCCATTTGCCCGATCCGACCGGCCGCTGTCCCCGCGGGCTTTTCTTTTCGCGCGCTCTTGCAAGGCCGCAACGTGATCGCGAGCAGCGCGGCACACCCGTTGGCGCGGAAGACCTCGCTCAAGCTCGATGACATTGCCCCCTACCCCTGGATTGCACCGCAGACCCAAAGCCCGCTCTATCGAGACATGCGTCGTGTTCTTGATGAGATCGGGATGACCGACATCCGCATCAGCTTTTCCGGGGGGTCCCTGACCTCCGTGATGAACGTGCTGGCCGGGTCAGAGGCGCTCACCGTCTTGCCCCAATCGGTGCTCTACATGCAAAGACAGGCGCGCGCGCTGCATGCGCTGCCTATCCGTATCCCGCACCCCCAGCGAGAGCTCGGGATCCTGACCGCCGATGCCTACCCGGCCAAACCCGCCCGTCGCAGGCTCGAGAAGTCGCTGATCGCCCAATTTGACGGCCTGGCCTCAAGCATCGCGAGCGCGGAACGCAGATCCGTTTGGAAGGCCTAGTCGCCAGCTCTGAGCACGCGCTGGGCCTCAGGTGGGGCAACCTGCCGCTATGGCAATTCCTTGCGTCTCTGCTAACTATGGTATACCGCCGTATACAGCAAGCCAGACGACCATGCGCCCCACTTTGCGTTTTCGTTCTGAGCTCCGTCGCACTCTAAATTGTCGGAAAAGCCATGAGCCTCTACGCAGCCTATCTTGAAGAAATTGAAACGCGCAAAGGTGAGGGCCTGAGCCCAAAACCCATCGATGAAGGCCCGCTGACCGCCGAGATCACCGGGATCATTACGACGCCGGGCCACGAGCACCGCGCGCAGGCGCTCGACTTCTTCATCTATAACACGCTGCCCGGCACCACCTCCGCCGGACGCGCGAAGGCTGACTTCCTCAAGGAAATCGCGCTCGGCACCGTGGACGTCCCCGAGATAACACCCGCTTTCGCGTTTGAGCTTTTGAGCCACATGAAGGGCGGGCCGTCCGTAGAGGTCTTGCTCGACATCGCACTTGGCGACGATGCGGAGAAAGCGGCTGCGGCAGGTGACGTGCTGAAGACGCAGGTTTTCCTCTACGACGCGGATCTTGATCGGCTGGGCGACGCTCTCAAGGGCGGGAACACGGTCGCTCGTGACATCCTCGAGAGCTATGCCAAGGCTGAATTCTTCACGAAGCTGCCCGAGATCGAGGAAGACGTCGACGTCGTCACGTATATCGCTGCAGAAGGCGATATCTCCACAGACCTCCTCTCCCCCGGCAATCAAGCTCATTCCCGCGCAGACCGCGAGCTGCACGGCAAATGCATGATCTCGCCCGAAGCGCAGGACGAAATCGAAGCGCTTAAGGCACAACACCCGGGCAAGCGGGTGATGCTCATCGCCGAAAAGGGCACCATGGGCGTGGGATCGTCCCGCATGTCGGGCGTCAACAACGTGGCGCTTTGGACGGGCAAGCAAGCCTCGCCCTACGTGCCCTTCGTCAACATCGCCCCCGTGGTGGCCGGCACCAACGGCATCTCACCCATCTTCCTGACCACCGTGGGCGTGACCGGCGGCATCGGTGTCGATCTCAAGAACTGGGTTAAGAAGGTCGATGAGAACGGAAAGCCGATCCTCGGCAATGACGGCAACGCGATCCTCGAGCAGCGCTACTCTGTGGAGACCGGCACCGTTTTGCGCATTAGCACAAAAGACAAAAAGCTCTACTCCGAGGACGGAGAAGAGCTCGTTGATATGTCCGCGTCCTTCACGCCGCAAAAGATGGAATTCATGAAGGCGGGCGGGTCCTACGCCATCGTCTTCGGCAAAAAGCTGCAGACCTACGCCTCAGAGGCACTTGGGATCGAGCTGAAGAGCGCCTTTGCTCCGTCCAAAGAGATCAGCCACGAGGAGCAGGGCCTCACGGCGGTCGAGAAGATCTT
>JBCBME010000307.1:0-3797 GCA_039822945.1 Pseudomonadota bacterium | reverse complement strand
CCCGATGGTGTCGCGCAGCCGTGCCTCGACATTCATGTGGATGTCTTCGAGCGCCGTGGAGAAGGCGAAACTGCCAGTTTCAATCTCTGACAACACCGTGAGAAGGCCTGTCCGGATCGCCTCGGCGTCCTTAGTATCGATTATGCCTGTCGCGGCGAGCATCGCTGCGTGGGCCCGCGAGCCTGCAATGTCCTGGGCCGCCAACCGCTGGTCAAACCCGATCGAGGCATTGATGGCCTCCATGATCGCATCGGGCCCGACGGCGAAGCGGCCGCCCCACATTTTGTTCGCGGTATCAGTCATTTCGGAGAGGCTTTCATGCGTCTGATCACTGCTGCGTTGCTCTATCTCGCTGCCGCCATGAGCGCAAATGCCGGCGACTATGACGCGATCTCGGAGATGCGCACCGGCGACATGCAAAAGCTCGTCTTCCACGCGGAGCCTGAGGCCGTCTCGGAAAACGCCTTCTACCTGCCGGATGAAAGCGCCCATACTCTCGCTGATTTTAAAGGGAAATATATTCTCGTCAACTTTTGGGCCACATGGTGCGCGCCCTGCCGAAAAGAGATGCCAATGCTTGCTGAACTGCAGGAAGAATTCGGCGGCGACAGTTTCGAAGTTGTGACGATTGCAACTGGGCGCAATCAAATCGAGGGCATGCGCCAATTTTTTGATGATATCGAAGTCGACAACCTTCCAATGTTTCGCGATCCGCGCCAGGCTGTTGCACGCGATATGGCCGTGCTTGGCCTCCCAATTACCGTTATTCTCGACCCCGAGGGTCAGGAAATTGCGCGCCTGCGTGGAGACGCGGATTGGGCCAGCGACAACGCAAAGGCGATCGTGGCTGCCCTCACACAGCCTGAGGGCTGAAAATCGCCGATGCAGCTGCTCTGCAGCCGCTTAATTTAATATTTTCCTTTCCAATTTAGGCGCTGGCTATTATGTCCCGGGCACGACTGGCGCTTCGCCCAATAGAAATGGAAAGAAAATGAAAGATATCGATCTCAGCAAAATGTCCAAGGCAGAGCTTACAACGCTCCATAAGAAGGTTGGCAAGGCGATCGAAAGCTTCGATGAGCGCGCCCGACAGGACGCTCTGGCTGAGCTAGAAAGCAAAGCGAAGGAACTCGGATTTTCGCTCGCCGAATTGACCGGCGCAAAAAAAGCGAAAACCGTTAATCCTCCCAAGTATCGCAATCCAGAGGATCCGACCCAGACATGGACGGGTCGCGGGCGTCAGCCCGATTGGATCAAGGCAGCAAAGTCTGCCGGAAAAGATCTCGCGAAGTTCGAGATTTAGCGCTTTCGCGCCATCGCCGCGACAGCAGCGTGGCGGTGGCACGACACCAGGTGATCGTTCACGACGCCGCAGGCCTGCATCCACGCGTAAACGATCGTTGGCCCGCAGAAGTTGAAGCCGCGTTTCTTGAGATCCTTTGACAGCTTTGTGCTGAGCTCTGTCTGCGCTGGCACGTCCTCGAGCGTCTCAAAGTTGTTCTGGATCGGCACACCGTCGACGTAGCTCCAGACGTATTTGCTGAAGTCCTCCATCTCCAAGTATATCCTCGCGCCCTTGATTGTGCTCTCAATCTTGCCGCGGTGTCTGACGATGCCAGCGTTTTGCAACAGGCGGGCCACGTCGGTCTCCCCCATGCGCGCCACACGCTCCGGATCAAACCCGTGAAACGCCTCCCGGAAGGCATCGCGCTTTTTGAGAATCGTGATCCAGCTCAGGCCCGCCTGAAAGCCATCGAGCACGAGCTTCTCCCAGAGCGCGCGGCTGTCATATTCGGGGACGCCCCATTCTTCATCATGATACCGGATGTACTCGGCATCTTGGCCCACCCATCCGCAGCGCAAAATGTCGTCCAAATCTGTGCCCCCGTTTACGGCCCCTTAGCCTCTTTCCCGCATAGAGCCCCAAGTGGAAGGAGATGGCGAGTGAACAAACGCAAAAAGCCAGTACAGGCCCTGGGGCAAGGGGCCGTCGATCCGCTGAGTGCTGCCGTCACTGCGCGCGACAAAAGCACGCTTGATATGGTCAAAGAGGCTCTCAAGACAAAACGCGCGGTGCTGGCCTACCAGCCCGTCGTGCAGGCCCTCCATCCCGAACGCCCTGCCTTTTACGAGGGTCTGGTGCGTATTCTTGATGTGACAGGGCGCCCGATCCCCGCCAAGGATTTCATGGCCGAAGTGGAAGATACGGAGACAGGGCGGGAAATCGATTGCGTCACGCTTGAGCTCGGCTTGGAAACACTCGCGCAGGAGGAAGACGTCCGGCTTTCGATCAACATGTCAGCCCGCTCCATCGGGTATTCGCGCTGGGTCAAAACTCTGGAAGACGGGCTCGCGAAGAGTCCCACCAGTGGGGAGCGTCTCATTCTCGAGATCGAGGAAAAGAGCGCGATGACAACGCCCGAGCTTGTCAGCAGCTTTATGCGCGATCTGCAGGGTCGAGGCATCTCATTCGCGCTCGATGATTTTGGGGCGGGTTTCACCTCTTTCCGCTACCTGCGTGAATTCCTTTTCGACCTCGTGAAAATCAACGGGAAGTTCACCCGCAATGTGAACCGTAACGTCGACAATCAGGTTGTCGTCGGTGCCCTCGTTGCCGTGGGCAAGCAATTTGACATGTTCACAGTGGCGGGCAGCGTCGAAAGCGCGAAGGACGCGGAGTTTCTCACGTCAATCGGCGTCGATTGCCTGCAGGGTTTCCACTTCGGGGCGCCGTCTCTCTCTCCGCCTTGGAAACCACAGGAAGGGCGACGCGCACGTATTTGAATACGCATTGCGCCATGCAACATACGCATTGCGGCATCCCGGGGTGAGCGCGGCTGCCACATTGCGTCCCATCGCATACTGACATATCGACACGTTAACGACCGGGCAGCGCCCGCCGCAGTCGTGTTTGGGCTCCTGCTCTGTCTGAACGGATGGAAGTAAGAGGAGTCGCTCCAAATGACCAATGTTGTCATCGCATCAGCCGCCCGCACCGCCGTGGGCTCATTCGGCGGAAGCTTTGCCACGACCCCCGCACATGATCTCGGCGCTGCCGTGCTCGAAGAGGTGGTGGCCCGCGCTGGCGTTGAGAAAGGCGAGGTGAGCGAAACGATCCTCGGCCAGGTTCTGACCGCTGCACAGGGCCAGAACCCGGCACGCCAGGCCCACATCAATGCAGGCTTCGCCAAAGAGAGCGCCGCATGGAGCATCAACCAAGTGTGCGGCTCGGGCCTGCGTGCCGTGGCGCTCGCAGCCCAGCACATCCAGCTCGGCGATGCTGACATCGTCGCCGCAGGCGGCCAAGAAAACATGACGCTATCGCCCCATGCGGCTCACCTTCGCGCGGGCCAAAAGATGGGCGACATGAGCTACATCGATACCATGATCCGTGACGGTCTGTGGGATGCGTTCAACGGCTACCACATGGGCCAGACGGCCGAGAACGTGGCCGAGCAGTGGCAGATCAGTCGCGACATGCAGGACGAATTCGCCCTCGCGTCTCAGAACAAAGCTGAAGCCGCTCAGAAAGCTGGCAAATTCGACGACGAAGTGATGGCCTTCACCGTGAAGACGCGGAAGGGCGATATCATCATCGATAAGGATGAGTACATCCGGCACGGTGCCACGATCGAAGGCATGCAGAAGCTGCGCCCTGCCTTTACCCGCGACGGCTCGGTGACAGCGGCAAACGCCTCGGGCCTGAATGATGGTGCCGCGGCCGCGCTTTGCATGACGGCAGACGAGGCTGAGACGCGTGGCATCGAACCGCTCGCGCGCATCGCCTCCTACGCAAC
>JBCBME010000306.1:0-3825 GCA_039822945.1 Pseudomonadota bacterium | reverse complement strand
GCCACGCCCCTCTGGCAAGTGCTGGCCGCGCGGCCCGAGTGCCGCGCTGTGGCGCGCCGGGTGCAGGCCATTGCAGGGCATGCCTATGCCGAGGTGCGCGCAAACCTTCTGAGCGAGGAAGCCGCCCCCATTCACCTTCTGCGGGCGAAGCTCTCCTTCTTCGGGGCGACGCGCTTTGATCCCAAAAGCCGCCTATGGACCCGTGTCACGCTGGCGCAGGGGCTTCCACTTCGTGACGAAATTGGTGACGCTGCGGCATGGCTTCCGACACTCGCGCTCTCCCCCGCTCTGAGCTCCGCGCCCTGATTGCCCGCGCCGCGCGCGGTGCAGGCGTGCCCTTGTCCCACGGTGAAGACCTTGCTCGCGCGGTCTCCTGCTACGGAGGCGTTCGCGCCGTGGCCGCCACGAGCCGCGCTCTGAATTACGGCTGGCGGGTCCCGGGATACGAGCTCAAGGGCAATGCTGTCACCTTCCCCAAGGCGCGCGCGGTGGAATGCCTGCCGGTGGCGATCGACGCGCTCCAGGCGGATGTGGAGCTGGCCGAACTTGCCCAGCTCGATGAGCCTGATCTCATCGCGCCTTTTGTGGATGACGCGGCCTCCATGGGGCGCGCGCATCTGGCCGTGCGGCCCTCCGAGGCGGGCTGGGTGCTGGAGCACGGCGCGGTGGAGGCGCCGTGCGGCGCAAGGAGCGTGTGGAGCTAGGCCCCGAGGTGCTGGCAGAGCTCGAGGCCTTTGCCGCCAAGACCTATGTCCCCGCGAGTGCGGCGTCCCGCGCGGGCGCGGGTGCGGGCGCTATCGACAACGACTAGGCGAACGGGTCGACCGGGTAGCGCACCGCTGCCAGGGCCAATCCTTGCGGCGGGCAGACGGGCCCGCACTGGCTGCGGTCTGCGGCCTCGAGCGCGGTCTTGACGCGCGACGGCGGCCAGCTCCCCGCGCCCACCCTCTCGAGCGTGCCCACGATGCTGCGCACCTGATTGTGCAAAAAGCTCCGCGCGCGGACGTGAAAGCGGAATTCCTGCCCGCCGGGATAGGGCTGCTCGGTGCTGGTGATCTCGTCGATCGTTTTGACCGGCGAGGCCGCCTGACAGATCGAGGAGCGGAAGGTCGTGAAATCGTGGCGTCCGACGAGGTGCTGGGCGGCCTCCTGCATGGGCGCGAGATCGAGGCGGTTGGCCAGATGCCAGACACATCCTGCGTCGAGCGTCACCGGTGCGCGGCGCGTCACGAGGCGGAAGACGTAAGACCGCTCCAGCGCGGAGAAGCGCGCGTGCCAGTCGGGATCGGGTGCAAGCGCGCAGGCGGTGATGGCCACGGGCGCGGGCTTCAGATGGTAGTTCAGCGCCTCAGAAAGCCGAAACGGATCCCATTCCTTGGCCATGTCGCACTGCGCCACCTGACCCCAGGCATGGACGCCCGCATCGGTGCGCCCGGCGGCCGCAATCGACGGCACGCCGTCCTCGAGCCGCGCGAGGGCGGCCTCGACCGCCCCCTGCACCGAGGGTTGATCGGCCTGGCGCTGCCACCCGGCAAAGGGCGCGCCGTGGTATTCGACTTTGAGTGCGTAACGCGGCATGTCGCGCACTTAGCCACGCCCCGCGCCGCTGGCAACGGGTGGGAAAAAGCGGGCCCCCCGCCCCGCGGCTGCACGGGGGCTCTGGGCATCGGAGCCAGGCCTGCCTATCTTGAGCCCGCAACACGGGGGCAGGCTTGGTTTTAGAAACTGTGACGGACGGCGTGGCTCGCGCGCTGGGGACTGTGACGGCCCCCATCACGGGCCTCTTTGGCGATCCGGTCATCCGGTTGGGCGTGACGGGGCTGAGCCGGGCGGGCAAGACCGTCTTTATCACCTCCCTCGTGGCCAACCTTCTTGACCGGGGGCGGATGCCGCAGCTTTTGGCGGCCTCGAGCGGGTCGATCCAGCACGCCTATCTGCAGCCGCAGCCCGACGATACGTTGCCGCGGTTTGACTATGAGACGCATCTGGCCGCGCTGACGGGCACGACGCCCGACTGGCCCGAGAGCACGCGCGCGGTGAGCGAGCTGCGCCTGTCGATGCGCGTGCAGCCGCAGGGCATGCTCGGCGCGATCTCGGGGCCAAAGACCGTCCATCTCGACATCATTGACTACCCGGGGGAGTGGCTCCTCGATCTGGGGCTCCTCGAAAAGAGCTATGCGGAGTGGTCGCGCGAGGTGCTGGCGCGGCTCGAAAAGCGGCCCTTTGGGGCGGCGTTTCTGGAGACGGCGGCGGCGCTTGATCCCGCTGCCGATTTCGCGGAACCGCAGGCGAAGGCGCTGGCGCAGGCCTTTACCGCTTATCTGCAGGCGGCGCGTGGGAAAGGGTTTGCCGATTGCACGCCGGGGCGGTTTCTCTTGCCCGGGGAGCTTGAGGGCTCGCCTGTTTTGACCTTTGGGCCGCTGGCCGGGGAGGGCGGTCGCAGGAGCCTCGCCCGCGAGATGGAGCGCCGCTACGAGGCCTACAAGGCCAAGGTCGTGAAGCCATTTTTCCGGACGCATTTCGCGCGGCTCGATAGGCAGGTGGTGCTCGTGGATGTGCTGGGGGCGATCCTTGAGGGGCCAAAGGCGGTAGAGGCGATGCGCCAGACCATGGCCGATATCCTCAGCGCGTTTCGGCCGGGGCGGAATGCGTGGCTTTCCTCGCTTCTTCTGGGCAAACGGGTGGACCGGATCCTGTTTGCGGCCACGAAGGCCGATCATCTGCACCACGAACAGCACGCCCGCCTCACCGCGATCACGGAGGCGCTGATCCGCGAGGCGCGGGATCGTGCGCTTTTTGCCGGGGCCGAGACCCATGCCCTGTCGCTGGCGTCGCTGCGCACGACGACGGAGACGACGCTGGATCACGAGGGGCAGACGCTTGCTGCCGTGGCGGGGACGACGGAGACGGGCAAGCGCGCGGCGTTCTATCCTGGGGAGCTTCCCTCTGATCCCGCGCGCATCCTCAACCCCGCGCGGGAGGCGGCGGAGGCCTGGCCCTTTGGCGATGTGGAGGTGATGCGGTTTCGCCCGCCGGTGCAGACCATCGCGCCAGGAGACGGCCCGCCGCATATCCGGCTCGACCGGGCCGCAGAATTTCTCATGGGGGATCGTTTGAGATGACGAACGGACCGGTTTTGAAGGAACTGGGCGATGACACCCCGCGGGAGACCCCGGCGGAAGCGCCCGTCATCGCAGATGCGCCGCCCGAGGGGGCCGCGATGCGCACGGTGGCCACGCTGGCGGCGCGGCCGAAGTCCTCTCTAGGGCGCTGGTTCTGGTCGCTCCTTGCGGCGGTTATCGGATTTTTCGTGTCGCTTTCTGCGTGGAATGCGATCACCGCGCTGCTCACCAGCAATCCGATCCTCGGGTTCGTGGCAACGGGGCTTCTCGGCGCGCTCCTCCTCGTGGCGCTCATCATCGCGCTGCGGGAGTTTGCAGCCTTCAGCCGGCTGGGGAGGATCGACCGGATCAGCCTGGCGGCGGATGCGGCCCTTGCCGCGGGCGATCTCGGCGCGGCGCGGAAGGTCATGGCAGATCTCAAGCGCCTCTACAGGCCGCGGCCAGAGGCCAAGTGGGCCATGGAGCGCGTGACCGAGCGGGAGGCAGAGATGCTCGACGCTGACGCGCTCCTTGCTCTGGCGGAGCGTGAGTTTCTCGCCCCGCTCGATGCCGCCGCGCTGAAGGAGATCGAGACGGCCGCGCGGCAGGTGGCCACCATCACGGCGCTCGTGCCCATCGCGCTTGCTGACATCATCGGGGCGCTGACGGCCAACACCCGGATGATCCGCCGTGTGGCCGAGATCTACGGCGGCCGCTCCGGCGC
>JBCBME010000305.1:0-3834 GCA_039822945.1 Pseudomonadota bacterium | reverse complement strand
GCTGGGCCTTGCAGGGCTGCCCAACCAGCTCGCCGATGTGCTCGATCAATCCGCGCTCACCTTCTTCTGGATCATGACGATTTACGTCGCGCTCATGATCTTTCTGGGCACGCTTCTCGATACGGCCTCGATCATCCTCATCGTCGTGCCGCTCTTTCTGCCGCTGATCGAGCCCATGGGGCTCAGCCTCGTCTGGTTCGGGATCGTCACCGTCGTCGGCGCCGAGATCGGGCTTTTGACCCCGCCCCTTGGGATCAGTTGCTTTGTCATCAAGGCCACGCTCAACGATGACCGAATATCGCTGAAGGACGTCTTCGTGGGCGCCTTTCCCTTCGCGCTCGTGATGCTGGCTGTTCTTATCTTGCTGATCCGTTACCCTTCGCTCAGCACCGCCATCCTGAACTAGAGGCCAGCCACCATGCGCAACGTCACCAAGGACAACATCACTGCCGCCTTCGAAGGCTACTTTGGCCCCGACACCGATCCGCGCTTTCGCGAGGTGATGACGAGCCTCGCCAAGCACGTCCACGCCTTCGCCAAGGAGGTGCAGCTCACCCACGCCGAATGGGACAAGGGGATCGCCTTTCTAGAGCGCATGACCGAATTCACCACCAAGGACCGCCACGAATTCGTGCTGTTGTCCGACATCCTCGGTCTGTCGTCGCTCGTGGACATGATCAACACCGTGCCCGGCGGCACGTCATCCTCGGTGCTGGGGCCGTTCCACATTTCGGGCTCGCCCACGATCCCCTTCGGCTTTGATATGAAACGCCACTACGAAGGGCAGGTGCTTCTGGCGCGGGGGAAGGTGCGCAATCAGGCGGGTGATCCCATCGAGGGGGCCGCGCTCGACATCTGGCAGACCGCGCCCAACGGGCTCTATTCCAGCCAAGACCCCGAGCAGGACACCTACTCCTTCCACGGCATCCAGCACACCGACGCGAGCGGCCAGTACGGCTTCACGACCGTGCTTCCCGTCAGCTACGAGGTGCCCACCGATGGCCCCGTGGGCGATATCCTGCGCGCGTCAGGCCGCCACGCGTGGCGGCCGTCGCACCTCCACTTCATTGCCAAGGCCGACGGCTACCGCACGCTCGTGAGCGAGGTCTTCGCCGCCAATGACGAATACCTCGACGGCGACGCGGTCTTTGGCGTCCGCGAGGATCTGGTGATGGAGTATGTCGAACACGCGCCCGAGACCTTCCCGGAGGGCTACGAGCTCAGCGGCAAGATCACCGAGCCCTACCTCGTGGCCGATTTCGATCTCGTGCTTGTGGAGGGCTGAACCGCCCTCACACACCCGGCCTCAGGCGATCTGCCCGTCGCCCAAAAGCCCGGCGAGGTAATCCCCCGTGATCCGGTAGTGCGACAGGAGCCGCTCGGAGGCGAGATCGGCATCCCGCGCCACGGCCGCCTCGAGAATGCCTGCATGCTCCTCTGATACATCGCGGCGCGTGTAATCGAGGCCGCGCCCGGCGAGGAAGCGATACCGGATGTTGAGGTCGTAGAGCTGGGAACAGAACTTCAGCAGGATGGGGGAGCGTGCGTTGCCAAGAAGCGCCATGTGAAACGCCTTGTGCAGCTCCTCAAAGCCCTCCGTCGATCCCGCGCCCCGCGTCATGCGGTGATGGGCCAGAACGCAGGCCTCTTCCCAGGTCTCGGTGGCGTTGGCGATGCTCTCGCGCAGCGCCATGTCCTCGAGCGTGCAGCGCAGGCCGAGGATCTCGCGGAAATTGTCCGCGCTGATCTCGGCCGCACGAAACCCGCGCTGATCGATCCGCTCCACGAGGTTGTCGGAGGTCAAAAGGCTCAGCGCCTCCCGGATCGGTGAGGCGCCCGTGTCGAGGCGTTGCCTGAGCGTGTCGATCTTGAGCTTTTCGCCGGGGCGCAACTCGCCCACCACGATGAGGTTGCGCAACCTGTCATAGGTGCGTTGCGTTGCCGATCCGTCGCGGCTCGGCGGCCGCGGGTCAAGCTGGTTCATTCCGGTTCCCCTCCATTGGCGCTGGTGCCTCTTACGGGCATCTCAGAAGGTTCTGGGGCGCGGTGCCTTTCTTTGTGAAAGGCGATAAAGCTGGCTCCCATCGCATAATATCGATAATATCTCAAAACGCGGTCAAATCAAATGACCAGGAGCCAAACACGTGCAATTTCCACCCGCTCGCGTGCTCAAACGCTCCGCCATTGTCAGCGTGATCGTGGGAAGCGCGCTCAATCTCATCAACCAGCCTGAGGCGATCTTTGGTCCGTCTCAGATCGTGTGGTGGAAACTTGCGCTCACCTATGCGGTGCCCTTTCTCGTGGCCACCTACGGCGCCATGGCCGCGATGAAGGACTAAGCCTGCTCCCCTCCGCTTGACGCCTCCCGGGGGATGACATACCGCTCTCGGGGTCATGCGGGCGTTGTGTAATGGTAAGACCCTTGCCTTCCAAGCAAGAGATACGGGTTCGATTCCCGTCGCCCGCTCCACCCCCCACTGGCTGAGAAACACAGGCAAAACGCCCCATGGCGCGCCTTGTCCCGGAAGGGTAGCAGAACTACGCTAGGAACACTGGGGTACTGGAGGCGCGGATGGCGCAAGCCGAAGAGCGCGGCACGACCGGTCAGGTCAAAGCGGTGGATGACAGTCTCGACGACGACGGCCGGCCGAAATCGTCACAAATCGGCGTCTTGCGCGCCCTCGTCCCGTTTCTGCGCCCCTACATGTCCTGGGTCGCGTTTGCGCTTGCCGCGCTTCTCCTGACAGCCTCTGTTTCGCTCGTACTGCCCATGGCCGCGCGCCGCGTGGTGGATGGCTTTGCCGCTTCAAATTTCGAGCTTCTGGACCGCTATTTCCTTGCGGCGATGGGCTTTGCGCTCGTCTTCGCAGGGGGCACCGCCTTCCGATACTGGATCGTAACGCGCCTCGGGGAGCGTGTCGTGGCCGACATGCGAAAGCGCGTCTTCGACCGCATGATCTCCATGAGCCCGCGGTATTTCGAGACACTCATGACGGGCGAGGTGCTGAGCCGCATCACCACCGACACCACGCTCCTCCTCAGCGTCGTGGGCTCATCGGTCTCGTGGTTCCTGCGCAATATCCTCCTCCTCGTGGGGGGGCTCGTGATGATGCTCATCACCTCGGCCAAGCTCACCGGCCTCGTCCTCATGATCGTGCCCCTCGTCCTTTTGCCGATCCTCGCGCTCGGGCGGCGGCTCCGGCGGCTGAGCCGCGAAAATCAGGACTGGATCGCCGTCTCCTCCGGCAATGCCTCCGAGGCGCTGAGCGCCGTGCAAACCGTGCAGGCCTTCACGGGGGAGCTGCGCGCCGCGCTCTCCTTCTCGGACGTGACCGAAAGCTCGTTTTCCTCGGCCAAGGCGCGCATCAATGTGCGCGCGCTCATCACGGCCATCATCATCTTCGTCGTCTTCTCGGGGATCCTCGGCGTCCTCTGGATCGGGGCGGTCGATGTCCAAAGCGGCACGATGAGCCCCGGCGAACTCGTGCAATTCCTGATCTACGCAGGCATCGTCGCGGCCTCCGTCGCGGCGCTGAGCGAACTCTGGACAGAGCTGCAGCGCGCGGCAGGTGCCACAGAGCGCCTTGTTGAGCTCATCGAGGCCGAGGACATGCTCACCGACCCCGCTGAGCCCGTCGCCGCCGAGGCGGGCGTCGTCAGCTTCGAGGACGTGCAGTTCTCCTACCCCTCGCGCCCCGACGATGCCGCGCTCAATGGCGTGAGCTTCACCGTCTCCCCGGGGGAGACCGTGGCCCTCGTCGGCCCCTCTGGCGCGGGGAAATCCACGATCATCCAGCTCCTCCTGCGCTTCTTTGATCCGCAAACGGGCCGCGT
>JBCBME010000304.1:0-3842 GCA_039822945.1 Pseudomonadota bacterium | reverse complement strand
ACACTGCACCCGCGGGAGAGCTACTCAGATGAGGACAAGGCAGCGCTCGACGCGCTGTCTGCCCCCAATCTGCGCATCGCGACGGGGGAGATGGCGCGCTGGCTCCCCGGAGCGCGCTTCGTGGTGACGCAGAACTCTTCCGCCGCTTTCAACGGGTATTTCTTTGCCAAGCCCGCGATCCTTTTTGGCCAGATCGACTTTCACCACATCGCACTCGATGCTGCGGCCCTTGGGGCAGAGGCGGCTTTTGCGCAGGTCGAAAGGCACGACCCGGATTATGACCGCTACCTTTTCTGGTTTTGGCAGCGTCGAGCGATCAATGCGGGCCACGCCACGGCGGAAGACAGGATCCTGAGCGCCATGCGCCGCGGTGGTTGGGATCTCTAAAACAAGAAAGGGCGCCTCTACGGCGCCCTTATGATCCGGTGATGGAGACGGCGTTAGATGCTGCCTTCGATCCAGCCCTGCAGCGCAGCCTTCGGCGCGGCTCCAGCGCGGTTCGACACGACTTCGCCGTCTTTGAAGACGAACAGCGCCGGGATGCCACGCACTCCGAGCTGAGCCGCGGTGTTCGGGTTCGAATCCACATCGACCTTCACAACCTTGACCTTGCCCGCCATCTCCTCCGACAGCTCCTCAAGGGCGGGGCCGATCTGCTTACAGGGGCCGCACCATTCGGCCCAAAAATCGACGACGACGGGAACGTCCGACTGACGAACCTCGGCGTCAAAGGTTGCATCAGTGGCAGCAACGGTGGCCATGGCAGCTCTCCTAAGCGCAAAATCTAGAGTGCGGAACGTAGGGATAGTGGTGGGGCAGGTCAAGGCAACGCGGCGCGTTGCAACGCTTCGATCACAGAACGGTGGTCGAGCTCCATGAGCGTGGCGGTTTGTGTCCAAAGGATCGCCGTTTTCACGCGCTTGTCTGGGTAGATCAACGAAAGAGCGGAGGCATAGGCCCCCATCTGCCGCAGGATGCCTTCGGGCACGTCTGCCGCCGCCATGGGCACACGCTGGTTGGATTTGAAATCGACGGCCAGCACGCGCTCTTCAGCGACGATCAGGCGGTCGATACTGCCTCTCAATCGTGCGTGTGGTGCCTCAGGGAGGTGCGCAGAGACATCCACTTCTGCCAGCGTGCCGGGCGCAAAGAGATGCTGGAGCTCGGGCTTTGTGATGATCGCTGCCGCGGTCGCCAATTGTTCAGATGCCCCAGCCCGCTCCGCCGCCTCTGGCCATGTGTCGGCTGGCAAAAGTGGCAGGGTCTCCAAAAGCCCGTGAAGCTTTGAGCCCCGCTCAAGCGCAGCCGGATCCTCATCCGTGCCCCCGAGCGTTTTCGCACCGCCAAGTTGCGAGGGCTGCAGGATCCTCTGAGCAGCGACTGGAGGGGGCGCAGGCAGATCGAGCGGCCTTGGAACGTCTGCTTCTGCCACCTCAATATTGTGTGCTGGCGCGGGCCAGGGCAGGGGCTCATACCGCATGCCACCATCGATGGGCACGCAGGAAAACGTCTCTAACGCTGCTGAAATCTGCGCGTGCCAGCTTTTGTCCGGGTTCTCAGCCTTACCGCTGGCGCCCACGATGAGCCAGCTTTCCGCGCGTGTCATGGCGACATAAAGCAGGCGCTGCCGCTCCTCTTTGGAGAGCGTCTTGCGGTCCTCCCGCGCGAGCGTCATCGCATCCGGGAGATCTGCGGCACGGGGCGGCCAGACAGGGCCATCTTCCGTCTGCAAAAGCTCGGGCTGGCGCGGCGGGTTCTTCTCCGCCGTATCGGGCAAAATGACGATAGGCGCCTCGAGGCCCTTCGCACCGTGCACCGTCATTACGCGGACAACGTTGGCCGTACTGTCGATGGCGCGTTTCACCTTGAGCTCTTCCGCGCCGAGCCATGTCAGGAACCCGCTGAGGCTGGGGACCTCTGCCTGTTCATAGGACAGGGCCTGCGCGAGGAAGGCGTCGATGGCGTCCTCAGCCTCCACACCGAGCCGCGCCACGATTGCGCGCCGGCCTCCGCCGCGTGTCAGGATGCGGTCGATGAGCTCGAACGGGCGCAGAAAATCTGCTTGGGCCAAGAGTTCCTGCAGCACCGCGACCGTCTCAGGAAACTCACTTTCCCGGTCTCTGAGGGCGGGCCAAAGATACGCCTGCATGCGGTGATGGGCGAGCTCAAAGAGCGCACGCTCGTCCCAGTTAAAAAGCGGCGACTTTAGTACGCAAGCGAGCGAGAGATCATCCTCTGGCGTCACGAGAAACGACAAAAGCGCGGTGAGATCCTGCACGGCGAGCTCTTGCGCCACGTTGAGCTGATCCGCCCCGGCGAGGGGGATGCCGCGTGCTTTGCAGGCGCGGATGGTCTCGTCAAAGATCGCTGAGCGGCTTTGGACAAGGATCAGAATATCGCGCGGCTCGACCGGGCGGTCGGTTCTTCCACTCGGCCCGATCTGAGGGATCTGTTCATGGCCGATCATCCGCTCAATCCGTTTGGCGACGTCCTCTGCAAGCAGACGGCTTGGATCCTCCTCGGTCACCTGATCGACCGCTTGGAACCACGGGGCAGGCTCTGCTTCAGCGCCTTCATGCGGTGTCAGCACGTCCACCCGCCCGGGAAGCTGATCCTTGAACGCAATGTGGCGGCTCTCATGCCCCAGCCCGCGGTGATTGCTTTGCTCAAAAACCCGGTCGACGATCGAAAGGATTGCAGGTGAGGAGCGGAACGAATGGTCGAGCGAGAGCGCCTGAAGCGGGGCATCCGCGTTGGCGAGCATATCCGCAAAGTGTGCCTGTGACGCGTCAAAGGCCCGCGGGTCGGCCCCCTGAAACGAGTAGATGGATTGCTTCTTGTCCCCGACGACGAAAACGGTCCTGCCTTTGTCCTCTTGCGCGCCCTCGCCTGCAAGAAACTCATCGCTGAGGAGGCGTATGATGTCCCATTGGCTGGGCGACGTATCTTGCGCCTCGTCCACGAGAATGTGGTCGATGCCTCCATCGAGCCGATAGAGCACCCAGGCTGCCATTTCGCCTTGGCTCAAAAGCGTCTGCGTCTTTGTGATCAGGTCATCGAAGTCGAGCCATCCGCCCGCTGCCTTGCGCGCCTCGTAAAGTGGCAGGAAATCAGCCGCGAAGGCATGAAGGGCGAGGCTGCGTTCTGCCGCCATGAGCGCGCGCCGGTTTTGCGATGCCGCGGCCATTCGTTCCATGAGCGCATGGAGCGCGTCTGTCACGTCGTCCCCAAGGAGGTCCCGCCCCGCCTTGGTGGGCAGTGTCCTGGCTTTTGGCGTGAATGGGTTCTTTGTCGCGGCGCCGTAGACCAGGACATCCTCCAGCGCAGCGAATGTCTCTGGTTTGATCTGTGTCGTGTCGATCGCGGCGAGCTTTTGTGCCGCTCTTTTGTCGTTTGCGCCGGAGCCTTGTAGCCCGCGCGCGACCGTCGTGAGCAAGGCGTCATCCGAGGGCAAGAGACATGCCTGTCCGTGATCTGCCCACCCGTAGCCGGGGGGGAGGCCGAGCCCCACCCAGATGTCACCAGCTGCTTTCGGCTGAATGAGAGCCGATTTGTGTCGGAGGATCTCATCGAGCCACGATCCGATGTCGTCCGTTGTCTGCTCTGCGGCCAGTGCGGCAAAGCCCGGGGCGCCCTCTTCTGCGAGCGTCTCCAGCACCTCCCGTTGCAGCAGCCGCGCGAGGCGCTGGTCCATTTCGCGAAAGTCCGGGCTTACACCGGCCTCGAGCGGAAAGCGCCGCAGGATAGACGCGCAAAAAGCATGGATCGTCTGGATTTTAAGGCCGCCTGGCGTCTCGATCGCGCGCGCGAAGAGCGTGCGGGCGCGTCCGAGCTCTTCGCTC
>JBCBME010000303.1:0-3845 GCA_039822945.1 Pseudomonadota bacterium | reverse complement strand
TTGACTTTGGCGGCGTCGCCAAAGTCAAAGAGAGCGCCCACGATACCATTTTCATAAACTTCATAGACTTTCTCCCGTGATGACACATTGCGGGGACCCGAGGGCCACGTCAGGCGCATCGGACGTCTCCAGGATTTTGGTGATGATGCCAGTGTCGTCCCCGACAAAGATGCCCTCGTTCGAGAAGTCGCCGTTAATACCGTGCGTCTCAAACGCGGTGCGCGTACCGTCGAATCCAAAACCCTCGAAGTTCACCAAGTTACAGCCGGTGGTCGTTCCTTCGGCGAAGGGGATCAGTGTCTCGCCCTCCTGTGCGACAACGCGGGTCGTGGCCTCGTCGCCGATCAGGATCGTATCGGGTTCAGAGCCTCCGAAGAAGGCGACGGTCCCGTCGCGGATCTCGACATGGTTGTCCAAGTTGCCAAGCACCTCAGGCGTGCCTGGCAGTGTCGTGCGCTCCGCCGTAAGTACGACCTCCAGGCCGTTGATCTGCGCGATGACGTTTTCATCCCCCGGTGTGCCGCTCGGGGCAGTCGTGTCGACATTGGCCACGACGTTGCCCTGATCCTCGACGGCGACATCGTTGAAGCCGCGCCGGGTGACACCCGGCTCACTCGGCACTGGCGTGCTCTCGTCGAAGATGTAGGCGAAGGAGAAGTCGATCGGCACGGCCTCGGCGGGTGCCGCGAACATAGCGACTGCGCGGGCAGCGGCGAACGAGGGCGCAGCGCACCCGATGACGATCGTCGGCATAGATCTCACGCCTCTCTCAGCTGCCGAGGGACGCGGGACGCCCCCGTCTTGCAATCCCTACAACTCACTGATTTATAGAGATTATCGAGCGTGAAGTCGCTATCTGAGCGTCCCAAGTTTGTTGTTGCTCTGTCTCAAAGGGCGCAGCGAAAGTGCTCCAGCACGTCGCCCGCGCCGCCTTGCGGCCTTACCGAAGATCTTGCTTCCCCACTGCCATGGGTCGCCCTGTTCCCGACCATGTCGCTGGCCGCGAAGCCGAAGCGGTGGCAACCTCGCGATTGAAATGGGCGGTGGTGGCGAAGCCGCATCGCTCGGCCAAACGCCCGACCGCGCCCCGCTCGGCAGAACCGACGGCCAGTGCCGTGAGCGCAGCCTCGAGCCGGCTGACCGAGATCGAGTATGCTGTGCAAGCGGGGGACTTGCCAGGACGCGAAGGTTCGTCGCGCTAGGGCGGATGTCGACGACCGTCGCGGGAGCCCCTGCGGCATGTCGTTCGCCCCTCGATCCGCCCGCGTTGGCCGGCGCCTACGACGCCCTCACCGGCGACCTTTCTCTTCGGCGACACGAACGCCTCTGCGACGGCGCCGTGGACATCACCCTCCTCAAGTGTGTCACGCCGCTCGTCGTCCAAGCGCCAGATCCCGCATTGAGGGAGCAAGTTCGAGGTCCTGAAACACCCCGAGACGGGTTTTCGCTTGATCCTGCCTGGCGGTACCTTAGCGTGATAAGGATCGACGTCGAGGCCAACCGCCCGATCAGGAACGAGCCCGATGCCCGCAGTAAACTGAATTCGGACTTGGGGTTGCTGGAAGCTGTCGGAAGAGACGATCAATCCTGCCCCATGGGAAGCGGCTGCAAGCTCCCTGGTTGGCCCACCGTCGCTTGATCTCGACTTTCGGGAGATCGAGGCCGACCGTCGGTTCGAGGCGTGGCGGGCCGCAAATGATGGCCTCTACGACCTCAAGAACCTCGCCCCGGACGGGTCAACTTGGGTGCGCGTTCAGAGCTGGCGCCCGGGCTCCTTGGTGGTCGGACGCTACGGCCATGGGCCGTCGATCGCACAGCGCCTCCCGGGCGCGCTAGAGGAGCGATTGATCGTTCGGATGTACCTCCGCGGGCAGGCGCAGGTCTTGCTGGAGGGCGAGCCCCTCATCATGGCCCCTGGCGCCCTGCACGTCTTCGATGCGCGGGAGGACTACCGTAGCATCACTGACGACAAAGAGTATGTCAGCGTTACGCTGCCATGGGAGACTGTCGGCTATGACCCGAGCCGCCATCAGGCGCATCGCGCGTTGCCACTGGAGAGCCCGCTCGGGCGGCTGTTGAGCGTCAATCTTCAGGCAATAATCGATGCGATGCCGAGAGTAACGGCCGCGGAGGCCGACGGGCTTGCATGCGGATTTTCGGGTTTACTGGGAGCGCTGCTGGCGCACGGCGCGGCGAGCGAGCCTCAACGGACGCAGCTGGAGGAGGCGCGCGAGCGTCAGGTCCGAAGGTTGATCGAGCAGCACCTCGGCGATCCGGACCTCGGCGTTGCCAAGATCTGCCGCCTCGCAGGGGTATCGCGCTCGACGCTCTACCGCATGTTGGAGCCGGCAGGCGGCGTTGTCGGCTACGTTCTCGGGCGCCGGCTCGACGCGGCCATGACCGATCTCTGCCGGACCGCCCCCCGCCGTGGGATCGTTGCGGAAGTCGCCCAGCGCTGGGCGATCAACGATCCCTCTCTCTTCAGCCGCCAGTTCCGGGCGTATTTCGGGGTGCGGCCCTCGGACGTGGTGGGCACGAAATTGGCTCCTGACAGCAAGGACGTGCCAGATCGCGGCTCGAGCAGGTCGCCGACCAGCGTGCCGCCGCTCTCAATCCTCTATCGATAAGGCGCAGTCCGCCCGATTGACGTATCGCCGAAGTTAAGGGGGTCCGAGCACTTGCTTGTGAAATCCGCCTATGATCATGAGACCGCCATCGTGACGCGGGGCCCATCAGTGATGGCGGGGGGTCTGCCCGGTCGAGATGGCGGCCATTTCGTCAAAGGACACCAATGAGAACCCAGATCGGTTCTAATGTCAGCTTTGAAGAAGTTGTGTTGCATTTTAAGCCATCCTGGAAGTCCGGTTTGGGTCGCTCTTGCAAAAGCCAATGTCAGCAAACCACGCATGGGGGCTATCTACGCGAGGCGCAGCATCATTCACTTTGGGCTCGCTCCGGTCATTTTGCGCAGCGCTACATCGCCCGAATGAAGGATGTACACCACCGACGTGGGCGGCCCGAAGCCGACATCGATGAACGAGCCTAGCTTCGCAACTGCGGGACGCCGAAGCAGGCGTTCGCCGTCCTTAAGGGGTGAGTTTCAGCTTGGCGGTCGGTTGCGGGACACCGTTGTCATGAAGTCTCGAGCCGAAACTTAAGGAACCTCGCGCCGTCGTACTCGATCTCGCCGAGCATCCGTGCCTCCAGTCGTTCCAGGGCGCCTAGGTTTTTTCGGGAGGGTGGCAGGAGGAACGTCACGACAGAGATGCGGCTGTCCGCTCTCGCGAAGTCGAGCGCCTTGCTTGTGATCCGCCGTCCCAGCCCGAACGCACCGGGCGTCAGGACCAAGCCGAAATCCCAGTCGTCGCCTTCCTTCTGAAAGCCGCCCCACCCCACATAATGGCCGTTGGACAGTATGGCCCAGTGCCCCAGGCCATCGCGCGCCCAGTACCCCTCCTTCTGAGCCACGAAGGCGGCCGTCGCCGCGGCGCTCCAGTCCGAGGTCAGAAGTGGCATATGCTCTGCTATCCGAGGGTCGGACATATGCGCTGCAATCTCGGTCGGATCGATCTCTGACAGCCGAACGAAGGTGATGGCGTCGTCCATGGTGGCTCCTTTCGGCGGCTTGGCCGGAGTTAGTCGCCAAGGGGCGCAGCCGCCTCCTTCAGGCCACGGGCAAGCTGGTCGAATACGATCCTGATCCGGGGGCTGGTCTGCAGCTCCCGGTGGGTGACCAGCCAGATCGGGAACTGCAGCGGCGGGAGATCCGGTAGCACCTTCTCGACGCCCTCCTCGGTATCGCAGAGAACCTCCGGTAGCATCGAGATGCCGAAGCCCGCTTTCAG
>JBCBME010000302.1:0-3880 GCA_039822945.1 Pseudomonadota bacterium | reverse complement strand
TCGGTCTCGAGAAGTGCAGTCTCCACATGGCGTTCCACCGTGGCGCCACCAGGGATGCGACCCACCGTGGGGATGTTAACCACAACCGAAGATCCGTCATCCCCCTCAACCCCAAGCCCACCGACGACGAGGTTGCCTTGTGCGATGGCGTAGACCTCTCCGTCAGCGCCCATCAGAGGTGTCATGAGAAGGAGCCCGCCTTGCAGCGAGTTTGAACGCCCCACCGTGGAGACCGTGACGTCGATCACTTGCCCGGGCTTCAGAAATGGGCCGAGTTCAGCGGTGACGATGACGGCGGCGGTGTTTCTGGCGTCGAGATCACGGGCCTCGGTCTCAAGGCCGAGGCGCGACACGATGGACTGAATGGATTGGCGCGTGAGGGCGGAGTTGCCGTCCCCACTGCCTGAAAGGCCGACCACGAGACCGTACCCCACCAGCGGGTTTGTGCGCACTCCCGCCACATCAGCGATGTCCTTGAGACGGTCCGCATGGACCGAAGGCGCGGCCATCAAAGCCGTCACGCAGGCAAGGAGTATCGCGCGGATCACAGCGGTGACACCAAATCAAGACCCCGACGCAGCCAGCCCTTGCGGGCGGTGTCGGCCACATCCCCTGCCCCGACATACTTGATCTCGGCATGGGCAATCCTGTCCGAGGGCACGATATTGTCGGCGCTTATATCCATAGGCCGCACGAGCCCACGCACGCGAATGTACTCCTGCCCGTTGTTGAGCGTCAGTTTCTTCTGCCCCTGAATTTCGAGGTTTCCACCCGGCAGGACCCGGACCACGGAGACCGACACGCGCCCGGTGAAGGAGTTCGACTGTGAGGCGCTCCCGTCCCCTGAAAAGCCGCGGGTCGTGGACCCAGAAAGATCGCCCGGCTCAAGATCGAGCCCGAGGATGCCCGGGGGTGTGATCTCAAAAGCATCAGAACGGCTCGTTTGCGTGCCTTGTGATTTCCGCGCAGTGAAGCGCTCCCGAAAATCGACGGTCAGGATGTCACCCACGGATCGTGCCCGGCGGTCAGACGCGAAAAACCCAGGCGCCGTGCTGGAATAGATCGCGCCAGAGGGCATCTGCCGATCCACTTCGACGGCGTCGACAGGAAAGACCGGCGCGTAAAACTGGGCCTCGGATTCTTCGACGATGGTGCTCGTGCAGCCGGCGACAAAGAGCGCTGCTGCAAGGAAAAGGAAACGCAGGGTCACGGCAGGCCTCACAGCTGGTTGGTCAGGTAGCTCATCATCTCGTCCGAGGCGGAGATGGAGCGGGAATTGATCTCATAGGCGCGTTGGGCTTCGATCATCTCGACAAGCTCCTGGACGACGTTAACGTTCGATGTCTCCAGCGCGCCTTGCACGAGATCACCGGCGCCGTCCTGCAGAGGCGCGCTCACGATGGGGGCGCCACTCGCCGCGGTTTCTGCCAAGAAGTTTTCGCCCAAGGGGGCGAGACCGCGAGGATTGACGAATTGGGCAAGCGTCACCTGCCCGATTTCCAGTGGCTGGACGTCGCCGGGTAACGTCACGCTCACGATGCCGTCTCGGGACACAGTGATGCTTGTCGCATCCGCCGGCACCTGCATCTCTGGCTGCAGGACATAGCCGCTCATCGTGGTGACGATGCCATCCGCGTTCTGCGAGAAAATGCCGTTGCGGGTATAACCTGTCTGCCCGTCGGGGAGGAGGACCTGAAAGAAGCCACTGCCCTGAACGGCAAGATCGAGCGCGTTGTCGGTGGTGGTGAGCGCGCCCTGCGTGTGGATCTTGTCCGTGCTCACGAGGCGCACGCCCGTTCCCAGATTGGTGGGGGCAATGGCTTGCGTGGCCTCCGACGTGGGCGCACCAGCGGGTCTTTGCGTCTGGTAAAGCAGCGTCTCAAAGTTGGGCCGATCGCGCTTGAAGCCCATCGTGTTCACGTTGGCCAAATTGTTGGAAATGACCTGAAGGCGCAGCTGCTGCGCGTTGAGGCCGGTTTTGGCCACGTGCATGACATTAGAGGACATGGGGCGCTTTCTCTGATTGCGTTACAGACAGTGGTGCAAGCGGTGTGCCAGCGCGCGCCAATCAGGCTTCTGGCGCTGAGAGCATCCGAGCGCCGCGTTCGTCTATTTCCTGGGCGGCGGAGACGAGCTTGAGCGCGCGCTCGAGGCTCCTCTGGATCTCGATCGTCGTCAGAAGCTCTTCAACCGGGTTCACATTGCTGGCCTCGAGCACGCCTTGGCGCACGCGTGCGAGCTGGTTGGGCGGCGGCACTGTCCCGTCCGGCGCCCGGATATGGCCGTCTTCTCCCTTGCGGAGAACAACGTCGCCGTCTGGAATGGACGTCGCCAAAACGCCTGCCTGCACGCGAAGGCCCTCCTGATCGCCGGCAGGCACAATGAAGATCTCGCCAATGTCGGTAATGTCGATGTCTCTGAACTCGGGCAGCACGATCGGCGCGAGATTGGGGCCCAGCATTGTTTCACCCACCGCATTCCGCAGCGTCCCATCGGCCGCACGGGAGAGATCTCCACGCCGTGTCAGCGCGGGCTCGCCCGTGGAGGGCTGAACATAGAAGTATCCCTCATTGGCAATTGCCACATCGAGCGGTTGGCCCGTGCTCTGCAAAAGGCCATGTTTGTCGGAAAAGCCAGCAGGACCCAGCTCCATCTGGTAGGCCCGCGTTGTCAGCGCGCCCAGGCTTTCGGCAAAGCGCGCAGCCCCATCGTTGGACAGATCGCGCCGGTAGCCCGGCACGGTCTGGTTTGCGAGGTTTTGCGCGGCCGAAAGCTGCTCGTTGCGAGCGATGCTGATGGCGTTAAGGGCCGGATAGATCAGCCGATCCATGGGTTTCTCCCGATCACGGTCTCAGGCTTAGTTCCGGATATTGAGCACGGTGTCCGTGATGGCACCGTTGGTCTCAAGCGCCCGGGCGGAGGCCTGATAGTTGCGCTGCGCGGTGATGAGGTTCACGAGTTCCGCAGTGAGATCGACATTCGATTGCTCGAGCGCGCCGGATTGCAGCGCACCAAAGCCCGTATCAAGCGGTGCTCCGAGGCGGATCGGGCCCGCGTCATCTGAGGAGAGATACGTCGCGTCTCCTATCGGGTTAAGGCCCTGAAGATTTGGGAATGTGGCCAATGCCACCTGCCCCAGAGCCACGGTGTTGGCAGCGCCGTAATTGGCAAAGATGACGCCGTCATCGGTGATGTCGATCGAGGACAGATTGATGGAGCTTTGCCCATCTTGCGTCACCGCGACGACTTCGAACGGATCCTGGGACACATTCGAGCCCGCGAGATCAAGCGAATAGGTCAAACCTGCCGCATCCGTGAAGGCTTGCGGACCTGCCGGGCCAGTCTGCAGGCCGGCCGCATCGAACGAGAGCAACCCTGCCGGAGCTGGTGGCGCAAGCACTTCCCCATCGCGCACGAATTGAACGCTGTACGATATCGCCGGGTTGGCCGCCGTGGGCGCCGTGTCGAGCACAAAATAGACCTGGCCGGCGATGGCGTTGCCGTCTGCATCCAGCATGGGGACGTCTGTCGAGAAGGCAAACGTATCAGCATTTGCCGGATCAAATGCAGCAGCGGGTACCGTTGTCTGAGTGCCTTGCCCGCCATTGGTTCCAAGCGACATCTGAACGCCCAGCGCGATGTTTTGGGTGGCTTGCGGCTGACCAAATGTCTGGGGAACCTGGAGACGCTCGGTCGCAGCGGTGCTCAAGGTCTGGCCGCCCGGGCTCGTGGGGAAGACGTTGAGAAAGTGACCGGCAGGGTTCACGACGAAGCCCTCACCATTCATGCCAAAGGCGCCCGCGCGCGTGTATCCCATATCTGCGCCGGCGTCCGGCCCCGTGCGCACCATGAAGAACCCCTGCCCGCCCAGCGCCGCTGG
>JBCBME010000301.1:0-3889 GCA_039822945.1 Pseudomonadota bacterium | reverse complement strand
TGTCTTTTTTCAACATTTTTGGATGGCGGCGTGGCAAACACCAATGCACGGCTCATGACCGCCTAACTCTTGACCCACTGCTCTTAATTTGGCGTGAACTCGCGCCCCAGCTACGGTCTTTGGAGGGTTTCCAGATAGGCGGCCAGCGCGATAAGCTCTACTGGTGCGCTGGTGGAGTTCTCACCGTCTTCCACCCGGATCATTGGCCCTAGGCCGTCTGCGCCGAACTCAGGCATCGCGATATGGGGCTGGGTGCGTCGATCATAGCCGTCGATCATGGCCATCACGAAGTCTCTCGGAAAAAGGCCGCCATTTCGCTCAGATAGTCCAGTCAGGTCCGGAGCCGACGGCCCGCCCGCAAGGTCGGCGCTACCGCGCGCGTCTCGTCCATGGCACGAGGCGCATCGCTCGGCAAAAAGGATCGCGCCTGATGAGGCACCGCCCTCTACCTCAGCGCTTTGGGGTGCACAGGCGCCAAGCAAAGCGCCGCAAGTTGCAAGAAGAGTAAAGGTTCGGGTTCTGCTCCCCATGGTCCACCTCGCTTGGATGATTGTTTTTCGGTAGTCATGCAGACCTGCGCGCGATTTGCATTGATCTGCCTCAACTGCGCGAACGGACCGTGGACGGCTCCGCCGGCACAGCTCCATCCGACACGGCCAGTGACCCGACAGGGGTGAGAGGGGTGGGCCGACTATCCTTTCGGATAGTGCACTATTCAAATGCACGCTCGTGACGGCCGTGCGCCTCCACTAGGATCGCGCGTGAACTTGGTCGCAAGGAGACAGTTTTGGACATCAAAGTGGTGAGCGGAGCGACGCTGGGCGAGGCAATCACGGCTTTGGGCGATGTCGCGTGCGACTTTGCGAGCGTTCATGCCAATTGTGAAATCACCATCGCACCGGAGACTATCTCAAGCATGCCGGCCGCCTTCCACGGGTCGACATCTTGTCTCGGCGCGATGACCCATGAGGGGGCCACACGGGGTGTCGCGATCTTTTGCATTGCAGATCCTGACGGCGCCTATGGCACGGGTCTTTCCGATTTCGCTGAGGGTCCGCGCCACGCGGCAGCAAGCGCCACGCAACAGGCTCTCATGGCGGCAGACCGGATCGGCGAAAGGCCTGAGCTTGTCTGGGTCGCGGCCACGCCTGGCGCGGAAGAGGACGTGGTGGAAGGCATCCAGGATGTCGTGGGCGCGGACATCCCCGTTATTGGCGGCAGCGCGGCTGACAACTCCGTAGAGGGCAATTGGTTCGTTTTCGATGGGAAAGACACCTTGGGCGAGGGCGTGATCGTCTCCGTCCTCTTTCCGTCGCGCCCGCTCTCGTTTGCCTATCAGAACGGGTATTCGCCGACGGCCCATAAGGGCACCGTCACCAAGGCCGACGGCCGCACCATCCGTGAGATCGATGGCAAACCTGCCATGGATGTCTACGCCGACTGGACGGAAAACGCCGTCACCACTGTACCAGCAGGCGCAGGTGCGAAGGCTATTTTGGGTGACAGCACGCTCTGGCCACTTGGCCGCGAAATCAGCCAGTTGGGCCAAGTGCCCTTCTACCTGCTTGCGCACCCAGCCGTCGCGCAAGACACCGGCGATATGGAGCTTTTTGCGCAAGTCGATGAGGGCGAAACGCTCACTTTGATGAACGGCACCAAGCAGAGCCTTGTCGCTCGGGCCGGTCGTGTGGCCGCGCTCGCACGGGAAACGGGGCGGCTAGGTGAGGCTCCAATCCGCGGCGCGCTCATGATTTACTGCGGCGGCTGTATGCTTTCAGTGCAGGATCAGATCGGCGAGGTGGTGACCGGCGTCAACCAAGCCCTCGACGGTGCACCGTTCCTTGGCGCGTTCACCTTTGGCGAACAAGGGGCCCTCGTTCGAGCCGGAAACCGCCATGGAAACCTCATGATTTCCTGCATAGTCTTCGGCTAAACCACCGTGCAAGGCAGGACATGCCCGAAGATGAGCGTCTGCGCGAAGCCCTGCTTGAGCTTCAGTTTCTCAGGGACAGGGAAGCGCGCACCCTAGACGAAACGAAAGCGCTGCTCGATTGCCTAGAGGCCTTTACCGGAGCACCAACGGCCGGGGCGGCGCTCGCGTCGATTTTCGTCTCGCTTCGGCAGAAGGTCGGCTCCGCCCTTTCGCTTCTTGTCGTCCAGTCTGAGACCGGCGCGCTTCAGATTGCCGCCAGCGACGCGCCCGAGCTTCTCGGCGGTTTGACTGCCCCGCCATTTGATCCGTTTTCGCGCGCTCGCAACATCTCGAACCTCGCGCTCTTGGGCCCTTGGGGAGAGGGCTTTGCCCCAGAGGGCTATCAGGGCTTGATCACAACACCGGCAGCAGAGGGGCTCGCGCTGTTCACGTTTCGCGAGGCGCCGTCGAATTTCCGCAAGACCGATCTCAGCTTGGTGGAGCGTCTCTCCGGGCTTGCGGCTCAGGCGCTGCGGACCCGCGAGATCGCCACCGAGAACGAGCTTTTGGCCGCAACGATCGCCGGGTCTTCGTCAGGCTTTGCGATCTCGGACGCCACAGATCCCAAACAGCCGCTCATTTACGTCAACGAGGCCTTTGAGCGGATCTCGGGATATAGCGCGGCTGATGTTCTTGGAGAAAACTGTCGTTTTCTTACAGCGGAGGCCCCCGACGCGCCCGAGCGTTCACGCCTGAGAAAGGCTGTGAAAGATCTCAAGGGTGGCAAGTTTCTGCTGCTCAATCGCCGCAAGTCTGGGGAGCAATTCTGGAACGAGCTCACCTTGTCGCCCGTCTACGATGCTGCAGGTCAGGTCAGAAACCTGGTGGCCACGCAAGCCGATGTGACCGAACGCGTGGAGGCTGCAGCAGAGCGCGATCAGGTGCGCAACAGGATGGAAAGCGCGCTCGCGGCCACGGGCGATGCGTTCCTCGTGCTCGACGCGGATGGTAGCGTGGCCTTCGCCAATGGGGCGGTGAATTCCTACTTTCCGGCACCCGGCTTTGACTGGAGGGTCGGCACGGCCTTCGAGGAGAATTGGGCTGCTTTTGTTTCCGCGGGCGAGCAAGGTGAGGCGCGGGTGACCAGAATGGTGCGCCAAGGCGACATCGACCGACTAAGCGCTGCCGGCACGGGCCAAGAGGTCAACCTGCCAAGCGGGCTGCGGGTCTTGATCCGCGGCAACCGTCTCACTGATGGCGGAATGGTGCTTTCAGCGACCGATGTTAGCGACATGCGCGCTGCACAAAGCCTGCTGTCTCAGCGCCTTGCCGCGATCGAGGCCGCGCCAGACGGCATCGCCATTGAAGATGCCGAGGGCAAGCTCACCTACCTCAATTCCACCGGGCTGTCTCACCTGTCCTTTGCCCGTGCCGAAGACGCCCTCGGGCAGAGCTGGCGCTCGCGCTACAAAGAGGCGCCACTGACCCCAAGCAGTGCCGCTTTTGAGATCACGCTCACCCGCGATACGGGCGACGCGGAGGAGACCCACGAAATCATCGGTTCGCCTCTCGAAAACGGCGGCAGCGTGATCATTATCCGCGACATCACAGAAAACTTGGAGACCGAGGCCCGCGAAGAAGATCTGACGCGGGAGCTTTTCCGACTTCAGCGCCAGGAGGCGATTGCGCAACTCACAGCGGGCGTAGCTCACGACTTCAATAATCTGCTGTCGGCCATCAACGGCTCCGCCCTGTTGATCAGCAGCGACACCGCCGTGCCAGGCCCCGTCCGCGCCCATGCGGAACGGATCACGGCGGCGGGCGGGCAAGCGGCCTGGCTTGTCAACCGCCTGCTTGACCTTGGCCGGGACGCGGATGCCGAAGCGCCGTTTGATCTGCGCCAAGCGGTGCGCGGCGCGCTGGAGCTTCTCTCCGTCGGCCTCACGCCCGGCGTCGATCTGCACAGTGAGATTGCGC
>JBCBME010000300.1:0-3893 GCA_039822945.1 Pseudomonadota bacterium | reverse complement strand
GATCGAGCTGTTTGCCGACAATATCATGCGGGCGGGGGTGACGTTTTTGGACAACCCGCAGGAGATGCCGTTCATCCCGAATTGGAGCCGTGTGAATGCTGCCGATCCAGGCCTGATCTCTGCGCTGCTGGAGGCGGTGAAGGCGGATGCGGATTGGGACCTCCTCTTTGACGCGAAGACCTACCGGACGGTGAAGGCGCGCGCGCTTTGGGACAAGATCATGCAATCGACGTTCGAGTATGCCGAGCCCGGCGTGATCTTCATCGACCGCATCAACCAGACCAACAACCTCAATTACTGCGAGACGATTGCGGCCACGAACCCCTGCGGTGAGCAGCCTCTTCCGCCCTACGGTGCGTGCCTTTTGGGCTCGATCAACCTCGCGCGGCTGGTGCCTGCCCCCTTCGCTGAGGGAGCGGCCCTTGATGAGGCCGCGCTCGAGGAGCTGGTGGCGACCGCTGTGCGCATGATGGACAATGTCGTCGACGCGTCGCGTTTTCCGCTGGAGGCGCAGGCACGCGAGGCGGAGGCCAAGCGGCGCATCGGGCTCGGCGTGACGGGGCTGGCGGATGCGCTTCTGATGGTGGGCGCGCGCTATGGCTCTGAGGAGGCGGCGCGTCTGACGGATCGTTGGCTGGGCCGGATCGCCCGCGCCGCGTATCTGGCCTCCGCGCAGTTGGCGAAAGAGAAGGGGCCCTTCCCGCTCTTTGATCGCGACGCCTTCCTTGCGTCGCACACCATGCAGGGGATGGACGCCGACGTGCGCGCCGCCGTGGCCGAGCACGGAATCCGCAACGCGCTCGTCACCTCGATCGCGCCCACGGGCACGATCTCGCTTTATGCAGGCAATGTATCGTCGGGCATCGAGCCGGTCTTTGCCTACGCCTACACGCGCAAGGTGCTTCAGCCCGATGGGTCGAAGACTGAAGAAGAGGTGGTCGACTACGCCGTTCAGATGTGGCGCGAGAAGATGGGGGATGCAGAGCTTCCCGACTACTTCGTGAACGCGCAAACGCTGCCCCCGCTTGAGCATGTGCGGATGCAGGCCGCGGCGCAGCGCTGGGTTGATTCATCCATCTCGAAGACGATCAACTGCCCGGCCGACATCTCCTTTGACGATTTCAGGGATGTCTACATGGCTGCTTGGGATCAGGGCTGTAAGGGCTGCACGACGTACAGGCCGAACGCAGTCACGGGCTCTGTCCTGAGCGTTTCAGAGGATGCTCCCGCACAGGAGGCCCCCGCGGTGGAGGGTGCGCGTGTCGAAGATGTTGCGGCGGTGTCCATGCAGGAGATCCCGGCAGGTGGTGCTGATATCGTGCATCTGTCTGAGCCGCTCGACCGGCCCGCGGCGCTTGAGGGCAATACCTACAAGCTCAAGTGGCCCGATAGCGAGCACGCGCTCTACATCACGATCAATGACATCGTGCTGGGTCCCCAGCGGCGGCCCTTCGAGATCTTCGTGAACTCGAAGAACATGGAGCATTTTGCCTGGACGGTGGCGCTGACGCGGATGATTTCGGCGGTCTTCCGGCGCGGGGGCGATGTGTCCTTCGTCGTTGAGGAGCTCAAAGCCGTCTTTGACCCAAGGGGCGGGGCATGGATGGGGGGCAAGTACGTGCCTTCGATCCTCGCGGCCATCGGCGGCGTCATCGAACAGCACCTTGTTTCCATCGGGTTCATCGCGGGTGAGGGGATGGGCCTCAAGACCGATCCGCAGGCCGATGTCCACAAGATGGCTGCGCCCAAGGGGCCTGCCTGCTCAAATTGCGGTTCCTACGAGATGCGCATGATCGAGGGCTGCATGACCTGCGCGAATTGCGGCTTCTCCAAGTGCGGCTGAGCTGAACGCGCGGACGCGCTATCGCGCGCGCAGCTCTGCGGGCGCATCAAGAAGCGATCGCGGGTATTTGGGCAAGTCATCGTCGATGGGAAGCCAAGGGAGCTTCGCGCTCCAGAAGACGTGAAACTCTGGCGCGAAAGCCTCAGGATCGACGAGCGACGCCGCATAGAGCTGCATGTCGCCGGGGTAATGCTCCGCTTCAAAACCGAGGGGAGAGCCGCACGTCCCGCAGAAATGCCGCTGGCATCCGGGGGAGCTTTCGTAGGTTTTGGGCGCTGCCCCCGTCCAGCGAAAGCGCTCGAGCGGGACGCCCAGCCAGCCCACAACGGGCGCGGCGCAGTTGCGCCTGCAGTCATCGCAGTGGCAATAACAGGCCCATATGGGCGGCCCGTCGAAGGCCCAGCTTGTTGCGCCGCACAGGCACTTTCCCTCGCTCATGGGGTATCGGTGGCGTGAAGGGGCAGGTCCGTCAAGCTTTGAGCCTGCCGCGAAAAGCGGAGAGCGTTGGGAACAGGGGGAGAGACGATGAACCCAGCCGAATGGCTTGTCCGGAGCGCTGAGAGACGCCCGGAAGCGGCGGCCCTCATGCGCGGTGAAGAGGTCGTTTGCGACTATGCAGGCTTTGCGGCGCGGGCAGCGGCAATTGGGGCGGCGCTGCGGGCGCGCGGGATCGGGGCCGGGGATCGCGTGGCGATCTTCATGACGAACCGCACCGAGTATCTCGAGGCGTTCTACGGCATCTGGTTTGCCGGGGCCGCGGCTCTGCCGATCAATGGTAAATTGCACGCGCGCGAGGCGGAATGGATCCTCGGGAACGCGGAGGCATCGCTTGCCTTCGTGAGCGCTGATATCGCGGGGGATCTCGCGGCGGGGTGCGAGGTGATCGAAGCGGGCGAGATGGCCGCGCTCTATGGCACGCCGCCCCTTGCCGCGCCCGTGCCGATGGCCCCTGATGCGTTGGCGTGGCTCTTTTACACGTCGGGCACCACCGGTCGGCCCAAGGGCGTGATGATGAGCGCGGGCACGATTGAGACCATGACGCTCGGCTATTTCGCGGACGTTGATACGGTCACGGCCGAGGATGCCGCGCTTTATGCAGCGCCCATGAGCCACGCTGCGGGGATCTACAACTTTATGCATGTGGTGGTGGGAGCGCGCCATGTGGTGCCGGTCTCTGGTGGATTTGACCCTCTGGAGATCCTTGATCTCGCCCCGCGTCTTGGGTCTGTCCACATGTTTGCGGCCCCCACGATGGTGCGCAGGCTCGTCGATGTTGCGAAGGCACGCGGTCTTACGGGCGAGGGGCTGCGCACAATCGTCTATGCGGGCGGGCCGATGTACCGCGCGGATATCGAGGAAGCTGTTTCCATCATGGGGCCCCGCTTCGTTCAGGTCTACGGGCAGGGCGAGTGCCCCATGGCCATCACAGTGCTGCCAAGGAATGATGTGGCCGATCGCAGGCACCCGGATTGGGGCGCGCGGCTGGCTTCAGTGGGATATGCGCAATCGGGCGTGCGGGTGGCTATTCTCGGAAGTGACGGCTGCGAGGTGCCCCGCGGGACCGTGGGCGAGATCTGCGTGGCGGGTGGCGCGGTGATGCTCGGCTATTGGCGCAACGAGGAAGCCACGGCCAAGACCATCCGAGACGGATGGCTCTGGACCGGCGATATGGGCCACATGGATGCGGCGGGGTACGTCACCCTCGTGGACCGCTCGAAAGACCTGATCATCTCGGGCGGCTCAAACGTTTATCCACGTGAGGTGGAGGAAGCGCTCTTGAT
The DNA here is from genome assembly GCA_039822945.1 of Pseudomonadota bacterium. Classification (GTDB taxonomy): domain Bacteria; phylum Pseudomonadota; class Alphaproteobacteria; order Rhodobacterales; family Rhodobacteraceae; genus Shimia_B. The sequence goes on along the minus strand of JBCBME010000300.1, from coordinate 269 downwards.
GCATCCAGGTGTGCATGAAGTGGCGGTCGTGGGCCGCAAGGATGCGGAATGGGGAGAGGTGGTGGTGGCCTTTGTGGCGCCTCCCGCGGGGCAGGCGCTCGATCCCACTGCGCTCGATGCGCATTGCCGGGCGCATATCGCGAGGTTCAAGGCGCCCAAGGCATACCGCGCCATCGCGGCGCTCCCCAAGAACAATTACGGGAAGGTGCTCAAGACCGAGCTGCGCGGCCTCCTTAAGGACTATGCCCGCCCGCGCGCTGATCGCCGGG
>JBCBME010000299.1:0-3901 GCA_039822945.1 Pseudomonadota bacterium | reverse complement strand
CAGAAGGCACAAGACCTTGCCTGCCTCAACCTCCAGCGACACGTCCTCGACCGCGGACTTCGCCCCGAAGCGCCGACTGAGGTTGCGGACGTCTAGACGCGGCATCACAAGGCTCCGAGGAGAATGAAAAGGCCGCCCCGCCGTGGGGCCAGGGCGAGGGGGTCAGATGGTGAAGTTTGTGCCACCGCCATCGAGAATGATGTTCTGCCCCACGATGAAGCCCGCGTGTTTTGAGCAGAGGAAAGCGCAGGCCGCGCCGAACTCGTCAGCTGTACCGTAGCGCCGTGCCGGGATCGTGGCCTCCCGTTGGCTGCGGGCCTCGTCCATCGTGATGCCCTGCGCGTTCATAACCCCGGTATCGAGCGCGATGGCCCGATCCGTCGCGTGAATGCCGGGCAGTAGGTTGTTGATTGTGACGCCCTTTTCGGCGACCTGCCGCGCCGTACCCGCGACATAGCCGGTCAGGCCCGTACGGGCGGCGTTAGAGAGGCCCAGCTGCGGGATCGGTGCCTTCACGGATTGGCTCGTGATATTGACGACCCGGCCCCACCCGCGCGTCATCATGCCAGGCAGGGAAGCCTTCATGAGCGCGATGGGCGCGAGCATGTTGGCATCGAGTGCCGCGATGAAATCGTTGCGATCCCAATCGGACCAGAGGCCCGGAGGCGGCCCGCCCGCATTGGTGACAAGGATATCGAGATCGCCTACCGCCTCAAGCACGGCTGCTTGACCGTCGGGCGTGGTGACGTCGGCTGCCACAGCCGTCACCGTGGCTCCCAGGGCGCGCAGCTCATCCGCGGTGGCCTCAAGCGGCTCCACAGAGCGCGCATTGATCACGAGCTCCACCCCCTCGGCCGCAAGAGCCATCGCACAGCCCTTACCGAGGCCCTTGGACGACGCACAAACAAGCGCCCGCTTCCCGCTGATCCCCAGATCCATTCTATCCTCCGTATTCGATGCGACCCCCTAGCAGCGCGGCCGCGCCGCTTCAATGACGCCTCGCCTCCGCTTTTCAGCCGCAATCGTTCTTTAAAGATCCAAGCGTTAGGTTTGTGCAGGTCTAAGAGACGGACTAACGTAAACGGTATGGCACCACAGATGCGAAAAAAACTCCGCGCCACGCAGGCTTTGCCCGTCTACCGGGCAGAGGAGTTTTTTGTTCTGTCAGGCGTGAACGCGGGCGAAGCGCTGGGATTTGCGAGTGAGCTTGTGCTCGACGATGTCTACGAGCTCGACAAGACAGCGAAGCCGTCAAAGCTAATCGTCGCCAACGATACCGACCATCTGCGCATCACAGAACACTCCAAAGTGGGCACACCCGGTGGCTGCGTTGTCATCGACAGCACGATCACGATGATGTCCCCGGATGGCGCCACCATCGAGGGCCTCATCCTCGTTGAGGTGGAAAACGACGAAGCCGTCGATCTCTTTCTTTTGCCGCTGGCGCACCTTGCGCCGCGCACCGACTACACGCTCGTCGGCATCGACACGTCCGATGCCCGCCGTCGCTTTGCAGAGGCCGCCTGCGTGGCCTTCACCCGTGGCACGCATATCACCATGGCCTCCGGCGCGCAGATGCCCATCGAGGAGCTCAAGGTCGGCGACCGTGTCCTCACCCGTGATGATGGCCCGCAGGAAATCCGCTGGATCGGGCAAAACACCCGCCGCGCGGTGGGCGATTTCGCCCCCGTGCTGATCCGCAAGGGCACGCTGAACAACGAAAACGATCTGATCGTGTCGCCGGATCACCGGCTCTTTGTCTACCAGCGCGGGGATGAGATCGGCGCGGGTCGCGCAGAAGTTCTGGTGAAGGTCCGCCATCTGATCAACGGCTCCACCGTGGTGCGCCTCGAAGGCGGCTTTGTCGATTACTTCCAGCTTCTCTTCGACAGCCATCAGTTGATCTTTGCCGAGGGTATCGCGGCCGAGAGCCTTCTCGTTGATCCCCGCACGCGCCCTGCCCTTCCTGCGGATGTGGATGCGGCGCTGGCCCTTGCCCTGCCCGGCCACGAGGATCGTCACCATCTCGACTATGAAGTGAGCGAAACGCTTCTGAGCGCCAACGCTGCCGAGATTCTGCGCCGCGCCTCTACCCGCTAGATCGTCAGCCCGGAGGCATCTTGCAGCTGAGCGAGGCCACCAGCGCCTTCATTTGCGCGCGGTCTGCGCCGCGCACGGCGTAGGGTTCGGCCATGCCCACTTCCTCGCGGATGAGCTCGGGCATCTCGTCGCCAAGCCCCCAGACAAAGGAGCCGCAAATCAGCCGGGGCTCTTCGGTGAGTGAGACGAAGTCGACCGCGGCCACCATCTCTTCCCGGCCCGAATGCTCCGGCCCGTAAAAGCTTACGCCAGATACAGCGAGGCGCTTCATGTCGCCCGCATCCCCCACCATCTTGCGCCACCGCGCGAGGTAGGTGGCGCGAGGCTCGACATCGCGAAAACCGGGAGAGCGCAGCTCTTCAGCTGCGCCGGGATCCCGCACAAGCTGATTGAGGTAGATCTTCGTGGCGAGGATCGCAGTGCGCGCCTCGTCCGTCGATTGCCCGGTCGCTGGCGGGGCCGCCAGACATCCTATGAATGCGAGAACCCCTGCGCCAAGCGCGCGGCTTAAAACTCGTCCTGACCCTGATCCCATATCTCGTCCCCCGTGACCCCATCAGAGAAAGGGACGACAGGGTGCCGTTCAAAAGCAACGCGCAGATTGCCGCTGTTGCAAATGGGCGATACCGGCAAGGTACGCCGACGGCACCCGCTAGCGTAGGATAAGGATATCGCAGGGCGGCTCCCTCAGGAGATCGTTGGCGATGGAGCCAAGCACGGCAGGCATCGCGCCCGCCCGCCCATGGGCACCGATCGCAAGAAGCAGCGCCTTGGTCTCCTCCACTGCCGCCTTGATCACGCCATAGGCCGATCCGTTCTGGATGCTGACCGAGCCGCAGACGGCATCGTCGAGAGACAGCGACGCGCGCCAACTCGTGGCCGCAACCTCCGCGTCCCTCATGAAAGCGGCCTCAAGCGGTGCCGCGGCACCAGGCGACCGCGCAAGCCGCCCCTGATACGGCACGTGGAGCGCATTGATGGGCTCAAGCTTGATCCCCGGCACCAGCGTCGCGGCCATACGCGCGGCGTTGGACGAGGCACGCGAGAAATCAGTGGCGAGGATCGCGGTGTCGTAAGGTTGCGAAGCCTCCTCACAGACAAGAAGCACCGGGCATGGCGCGTGGCGGACGACCTTTTGCACCGTCGTCTCCCACATCGCATCAAAGAACCCTCGGCGCCGGTGGGTGCCCACAACGAAGAGATCGATCATCGTATGCGTCATCTTGATCATCTCCGAGACCGGATCGCCAGCCCGCACATCCACGAGGATCTCTGACCCGGCATCGAGCGTGGCGACGAAGGCCGCCATCTTTTCGCGGGTCTTGGCGATCATGATCTCCTCAAGATCGTCGGGCAAATCCGCATCAACGACGTTTAACACCGTCAACGTGGCGCCGTGCTGGCGCGCAAGATCTGCGGCACGGCGCACGGCGCGATCCGAACGCTCCGACAGGTCTGTGGCGGCGGTAATGGCCTCGATGGTCATGGGACCCTCCTCTTGTCTCCTTGCGCTCACATTAGCCCTGCTCCGCCCCCGCTTCCTTGATCCAAGACAAGATTTGGCCGGAGGGCGGATTGCCCGCGCAGGGAAACAGCGATACCTCCCTCCCATGCTCGATAACCGACCCGACCTGCCGCCAGAAATCGCCCGCCGGAGGACCTTTGCGATCATCTCGCACCCCGATGCGGGCAAGACGACGCTGACGGAAAACCTGCTCCTGGCCGCCGGTGCCATCCGCCTCGCCGGGGAAGTCGCCGCCCGTGGCCAACGCCGCCGGACCACGTCTGACTGGATGAAGAT
>JBCBME010000298.1:0-3906 GCA_039822945.1 Pseudomonadota bacterium | reverse complement strand
GCCACCGGAGAAATCGCACGGCCGGAGCGTCGCTCCGCCCTTTTGGCGCTGGAGGCCGCACCCGCGACGGGCCGCCGCCGCAGCTATGGCGATGCCTGCCTCAATGACGGGGGCCGGGTCGTGGACATGTCGCGCCTCGACCGGATCCTCGATTTTGACGCGCGGACGGGGCTCCTCCATGCCGAAGCGGGGCTCAGCCTCGGCGATATCACGACGACATTCGGCCCGCGCGGCTGGCTCTTGCCGGTGATGCCGGGGACGGGCTTTGCCACGCTGGGTGGCGCGATCGCCATGGATGTGCACGGCAAGAACCACCAGAGCGCGGGCACCTTTGGCGCCCATGTCACCGAGATCGAGCTGCGCCAGCGCGGCGAGGTCATCACGCTCACCCCGGGATCGGAGGCGTTCGAGGCCACCGTCGGCGGGCTCGGCCAGACGGGCGTGATCCTGTCGGCCAAGGTGCAGCTCACCAAGATCGACGGCGCGGTCATGCGCGTGCGCGAGCGGCGCATGGAGGGCTGGGCCGAGTTCATCTCAGAGCTCGACACATCGACCGCCACCTACAGCGTGGGCTGGATCGACGCGACGGCGACGGGCGCAAGCCTCGGGCGCGGCATCCTTGAGGAGGCCGAGGTCGCCCAAGGGAACATCCCGAAGCCCTCGAAGGCCCGCTCTGTTCCCATGGACGCGCCGAGCTTTGCGCTCTCCGGCCCCATCGTGCGGGCCTTCAACGGCGCCTATTTCCGCCGCGTGCCCGCTGAGGGGCGCACGGTGACGCGCAGCTTTGAAGACTTCTTTTTCCCGCTCGACCGGATCCGCAACTGGAACAAGCTCTACGGCAAGAAGGGCTTTCACCAGTTTCAATGCGTGGTGCCGGTGGAGGCCGCCCCTGCCCTGCGGGAGATGCTGGCCAAGATCGCGGGATCGGGGCTGGCCTCCCCTCTGGCCGTGCTCAAGCGCATGGGGCCCGGGAAAGCGGGGCTCATGTCCTTCCCCATGGAGGGCTATACGCTGGCCGTGGATTTCCCCGCGCGGGACAAGGCCGCTGATCTCATCGCAGAGGTGGAAGAGGACGCACTCGCCGCCGGGGGCCGGATCTATCTGGCCAAGGACGCGCTGGCGCGCCCGGAGACCATCGGCGCGATGTATCCCGACCGTGCCCGCTGGGCCGCCCTGGCGGATGCCGCCGATCCCGACGGCACGCTGATCACCGATCTTGTCCGACGCCTTGGCCTGAGGAGTGCCGCATGACCCAAGAGACCTGGCTCATTCTGGGCGCCACATCGTCGATGGCACGCGCGCTCACACGGCGTCTCGCGGAGCAGGGCGCGGCCCTTATCCTGGCCGGGCGCGATCTCGGCGATATGGAAGCCACAGCAGGCGACGCACGCGCACGTGGCGCGGCCTCGGCTGAGGTGATGACCTTTGACGCCCGCGACCCGGAGACATTTGCCCCCATCGTGGCTGCGATGACGGGTCATGAGGGCATGCTGAACGCGGCCGTCTTCGTGGGCTCGATGCCCGCGCAGGCGGCGATCGACCTTGACCCATCCCTCATCGACGGGACGGTCACCGACAGCTTTACCGGCCCGGCGCGGCTCCTTCAGATGCTTGCCCCCGAGATGGAGACGCGCGGCGGTGGCACCGTCGTGGGCGTGGGCTCTGTCGCGGGCGATCGCGGGCGCGTGGGCAACTATGTCTACGGCGCGGCCAAGGCGGGCTTTCACACCTATCTGAGCGGGCTGCGCAACAGGCTGACGCGCGCGGGCGGTCACGTGGTGACGGTCAAGCCCGGCTTTGTCGACACCGCGATGACCTGGAACGTGGAGGGGATGTTTCTCGTGGCCCCGCCCGAGAAGGTCGCCACCGACATCCTCAAGGCCGTGGAGAAGAAGCGCAACGTGATCTACACGCCGGGCTTCTGGTTCGTGATCATGACGATCATCCGCCTCGTGCCCGAGCCGATCTTCAAGAAGCTATCGATCTGATCGGGCTTTGCCATGACCCGGCGCCTTTAACACGCCGGGGCGTGGTCAGAAGCCGAACCACTCCGCCCAGAGACCGGCGGCGTAAAACATCATCGAGAGCGTGATCAGCAGGATCCCGATCCCCATCTTGTCGCTCATGGCGAAAACGATGGGATCGTAATCCTGTTTGCCGCCGTAGTCCAGCACCACCATGCGCACGAGCCAGATCGCGAGCGGCAGCATCGCAAGCCAGAGGATCCAGCGCGTGGGATAGAGCATCAGCGCCTGAGGGCTGAACGAGTAGAGAAAGAAGATGAGGAGCGCGCCGACCACGCCGAGCGCGGCCATGTTGAGCAGATCACCGCGGTCCGGGCGGCCATAGCCGCGCCCCGGCAGGCGCTCATCGGATGTGGCGAGCGTCAGCTCCGTCAGGCGTTTGACGCAGCCCAGTGAGATAAAGACCGGGAAGATGAAGATGAGCATCATCGTCGACGCATCGACCCCCGTGGCCGCCGCCCCGGCCACCACGCGCAAAGTGTAGAGTGAGGCGAGAGTGGCGATATCGACCCAGCGCATCCGCTTTAGCTTGAGCGAGTAGGCGAGCGAGAGCACCATATAGACCGCCACCACCCCGAGGAAGGCGGGCCCGAGCGCCGCCCCCACCCCGAGCGCCGTGGCGATGAGTACCAACGATGTCACCGCACCCACATGGATGGGCACCGCCCCGCTCGCAAAGGGGCGCTTGCGCTTTTTGACGTGGAGCCGGTCAGCCTCCAGATCGAGGAGGTCATTGACGATGTAGATCGCGCTCGCAGCCGCCGAGAACGCCGCCATCCCCAATAGCGCCATGCCGAGTGTGATGAGGCCGAACTCGTGGGCGGCGATCATCGGCAAAAGGAGGAGGACGTTCTTGACCCACTGGTGTGGACGCATCGCGCGCAGGAGATCCCGCGCAGCCCAGCCCGAGGCGACCTTCGTCACCGGAATGCCGCTGGCCTCCATGCGTTTGGCAGCGCCGCTCGCGCGGCCCACGACGATTGCGGCCTGCGCTTCGCGCCAGACGGCCTCATCAGCGCGTGTATCGCCTGCATAGATAAAGCCGCCACTGCCATGGGCTGCGACGAGCGCCTCTGCCTTGCGCTCCCCGCGCAGATTGGTGGTGGCGTCCGAGCCCAGTGTCGGGCCTGTCAGCCCTTTGGCCTCAGCCAGGCGCGCGACCCAGACCTCGGGAGAGGCGGAGGCGAGCCCCACCTCGTGGCCCTCGGCGCGGGCTGCATCGGCAAGCGCGGCCACCTCTTCATTCACGGGCATCAGATCAAGGCGCAGGTCGACGGTGTCCGCGAGCGCGGCCTTGAGCGCTGCGGGCTCTTTCCAATGATGCCAGCACGCGCTCAGCGTCTGGAGCGGCGCAGTGCCCAGCCCCGCCCAAATCGCTTCGAGCAGGAGGTCTGTCCTGAGGAAGGTCCCATCGACATCGAGGTAGACGGGGGCTTTTTTCGACTGGATCCGAGCGGGCTCACCCATATCACGCGTCCTTTTTGGCAAAAACACAGCCGTCCGACAGCATGAGCGGAGGCGTCAGGCAAAGGCCGCGAGCCACGCGGAACGCGGACAGGACCTTGGGAATGTAGTCGCGCGTCTCCGCATAGGGCGGGACGCCGCCGTGATCGCGCACCGCGCCCTCACCGGCATTGTAAGCAGCCAGAACGAGGATCGGATCCTCGCCATAGGTCTCCATCAGGTGATCGAGGAGCGCGACGCCGCCCTTGATGTTGTCGACCGGGTCGAAGGCGTCGGTGACGCCAAAGCGGTCGGCCGTAGCGGGCATGAGCTGCATGAGGCCCTGGGCGCCCGCGCGGCTGATGGCCTGCGCGTCTCCACTGCTTTCCACAGAGATGACGGCGAGGACGAGCGCGGGCGAGACCCGCGTGCCCACGGT
>JBCBME010000297.1:0-3912 GCA_039822945.1 Pseudomonadota bacterium | reverse complement strand
ACCTTGCCGCCTGAGCCAGAGGTCGAAGCTGAGCCCGAGCCGGAGCTTCCACCAGAAGAGGTGACAGACCTTGAGATCGAAGAGTTCGACGCCGCTGATGCGACCGAACTCGAAGAGGTTTCCGCGGTCGAGGCAGAGCCGCATGCGATCCCACCTCTGCCTCGCGTTTAGCCTCACAAACAGGCCGTTGCCCCCGGCCCTGACACGGTTGTCCTACGGAAGGTGTTGAAAAACAAGTATGAGCGTCGTCGCGCTGCGTCCTGTGATTGCAACCGTGGCTCCCTTGCGGCAGTGTCGCGCGCGGGTAGCAGGTGGCAGGCACGTGATTGAGCTGGACAAGGTAGCTTATTCGTACGGTGGCGGAGAACTGCTGTCGGACATCTCGTTGAACCTTCAGCCGGGCTCGTTCCATTTCCTGACAGGGCCATCCGGCGCGGGCAAAACGACCTTTCTCAAACTGATTTACGGTGACCTGCGCGCGACGTCGGGAAAGGTGCGCATCGCGGGCAAGGACACCCAGCAAATGACCCGCGACGAGATCGCTCTGGTGCGGCGACGCATCGGTGTGGTGCCGCAACAGACGCTTTTCCTCGATCACCTCAGTGTCGCCGACAACGTGGCCTTGCCGCTCGTGGTGTCGGGGCGCGATACGGGGCTCGACGGGCAAAACAACCTCACGGACCTCTTGAACTGGGTCGGCCTTGATGGGCATCGCGACGCCCTCCCCCCGCAGCTTTCGGGCGGCGAACGCCAGCGCGCAGCCCTAGCCCGCGCGGTGATGATGTCGCCGGATGTCATCCTTGCCGATGAGCCCACCGGCAACGTGGACTGGGAAATGAGCCAGAAGATCCTGCGCCTCCTCGTGGAGCTCAACAAGATGGGCAAGACCGTGATGATCGCGACGCACGATCTCGCGCTTATCCGTGCGTCAAAGGCGCAAGTGCAGGCGCGCGTGCTGCGCATCACGGCCCGAAAGCTGCAATTCGCGGGGGCTGATCTGTGAAGTTTCTTTCCGCGCTTCTCGCCTTTGCCGTGGGTGATCCGCAGGCCGACCGTGTGGTCCCTCCCACGGGCTTCACGGCGCAGCTGACGAGTTTTTCGGCCGGGGCGATGGCGTTTCTGGCGTGCTTTGCCCTTGCGCTCTCGGTTTCGGCGGGGCGGCTGGCGGACAGATGGGCGAGCGAGCTGGCGCAGTCCCTGACCGTGCGTATATCCGCACCTGCCGCACAGCTTGATGTTCAAACGCAGGCCGCGCTGACCGTTCTGGCCACAACCCCCGGCATCGCCTCTGCGCGCGCGCTCAGCGCGGATGAGCAGCGCGCGCTTTTGGCCCCCTGGTTCGGATCGGACCTGCCGGTGGAAGAGCTCCCGATCCCGCAACTCATCGACGTTGTGGAGGACGGGGGAAGTGCGCTCGACCTCGATGGCCTGAGGCTGCGCCTTCAAGCGGAGGCACCGGGTGCCATTGTCGACGACCATGCGCGTTTCCGCCAACCGCTGGTGGAGGCGGCCGGGCGTCTTCGCGCGCTCAGCTGGATGTCCCTGATCCTCATCGCGGGGGCCATGGCCGCGATGGTGACGCTGGCCGCGAATGCAGCGCTTGCCGCTAACAGGCCCGTGATCGAGGTGCTTCGGCAGGTGGGGGCGCGCGACAGCTACATCGCCGGTGCCTTCGTGCGTCGCTTCACGCTACGCGCGCTGACAGGTGCTGCGATCGGCGCGATGGTGGGGATGATTGCGATGGCGCTTTTGCCCTCTACGGATGACGCCAGCGGGTTTTTGACGGAGCTTGGCTTTCGCGGGATGGGCTGGCTTTTGCCGGCCACGATCCCCTTTCTCGCAGCGCTTGTGGCCTTTGGCTCCACCCGCTTTGCAGCGCTTCGCACGCTAGGGACAATGGCATGATCCAGTGGCTTCGCTCGCTCATCTTCGTGATCGTCATCTATGCGATGATGCTCGTGATGGGCATCGTCTTTCTGCCCTGGGCGCTGGTCTCGCCAAAAGGCGCGCGATTTGCCTGCAAGACCTATGCGCAGGCGACGCTCTGGCTGGCGCGCTGGATGGTGGGGATCGAGACGGAAGTGCGCGGCCCGGTGCCCACGGACGAGGTGCTTATCGCATCCAAGCACCAGAGCTTTCTCGACATCATCATGATCTACAACGCCGTGCCCGCGGCGAAATTCATCATGAAGCGGGAGCTGCTCTACACCCCCGTCATCGGGCAATACGCCTACCGGCTGGGCTGCGTGCCGGTGAGCCGCGGCAAGCGCGCCGAAGCGATCCGGCAGATGGTGGCGGACGTTAAGGCCGGGCGCGCCAATCCCGGGCAGCTCTGCATCTACCCGCAGGGCACGCGCATCAAACCCGGGGTTCAAGCGCCCTACAAGATCGGCACCTACGCGCTTTACCGCGAGCTCGGCCAACCTTGTGTGCTCGCAGCCACCAATGCCGGTCTCTTCTGGCCGCGCAAGGGCATCGGGCGGACGCCTGGCCACGCGGTGGTGGAGTTTCTCGAGCCGATCCCGCTCGGCGTTGAACAAATTGACTTCATGCAGATGATGGAGAGCCGCATCGAAGAGCGGTCCGAGGCACTTCTTGATGAGGCAGGGTTTCAAAGATGAGCGACATCACAACGATTGCGGAGCTTGAAGCGCTCTACGGCACGCCGGATCCGAACTCGCTGGCCAAGGTGGCGCAGAGTGTCACGCCCGAATACGCCGCCTGGATCGAAGCCTCCCGGTTTGCTGTCCTGTCCACCGTGGGGCCTGAGGGCACCGATGGCAGCCCCCGTGGGGATGATGGACCCGTCGTCCGCATCCACGATGCACAGACCCTGCTGATGCCGGACTGGCGCGGCAATAACCGGGCCGACAGCCTGCGCAATATCGTTGAAGACGGGCGGGTCTCGCTCATGTTCATGGTGCCGGGCAAGACGAACGTGATCCGTGTCAATGGTACCGCCACGCTCACGCGCGATGCGTCTCTCATGGGGCTTTTTCGGGTGAAGAACCGGGAGCCGCGGCTCGTGATCCGCATCACCGTGGGAGAGGTTTACAGCCAATGCGCCCGCGCTTTCGTTCGGGCCGGGCTCTGGTCGCGAGACGAGGCGGACCTGCCGCTCCCCACCATGGGCGACATCCTGAAGGCCCAGACCCAGGGGCAGGTCGATGGAGCGGCATACGATGCGGCATGGGCCGCACGCGCTGCCAAAACCATGTGGTCGGTTGAACAGAAGTAGGCGCGCACCCCCGCTCTAACCTAGGTCAAACCAGCGATGTGGGCGCGCGGGCAATTTCGCATAGTCTCGCCGTGGGTATGGGCACCAACGCCCATGCCTGTCCCAAGATCTGCAGACCGCTTTGCGGCAACGTTCCCCAGCGTTGCCGCAGGGCAAACTTTCTCTAGGCGGCGAGGCCGGTGGAGCCGATGGCCAGATACTTCTTGCGCCGGTTCGCCACGAGATCATCGGGCTTTTGCGGCGTGAGTTCGCCCAGGAGCCGTGAGATCGCGGCGCCGACGTCCTTAATGGCTGCTGGCCTGTCGCGATGGGCCCCGCCAAGCGGCTCGGGAATGATGTGGTCGCAAACCCCAAGCTCACGCAGATCCTGCGCTGTCAGGCGAAGCGCCTCAGCGGCCTCGCGCATCTTATCGGCATCCTTCCAGAGGATCGAGGCGCAGCCCTCAGGGGAAATCACCGAATAGATGGAGTGTTCGAGCATCGCCACGCGATTTGCCGTCGCAAAGGCCACCGCCCCGCCAGACCCGCCCTCACCGATGATGACGGAAACGAGGGGCACGCGGACTTGAAGACAGGCCTCGGTCGCCCGCGCGATGGCTTCTGATTGCCCACGCTCCTCGGCCCCCTTGCCGGGATAGGCACCGGGCGTATCGACCAGCGTGATCACAGGCAGG
>JBCBME010000296.1:0-3922 GCA_039822945.1 Pseudomonadota bacterium | reverse complement strand
CCGAGGCCTCCACCTCAGATTTGCCGCTCCGGTCTTTTTGTTCCGCACCTACCCGGACGCCTGGAACGAGCACTACAGCACGCAGGCGCTCGTGATGCAGGATCCCGTCGTGGCCTGGGGCCTGAGCGCGGAGGGCGTGATCCGCTGGAGCGATCTGGCCGCGAAAGACAGCGCGGGTGTCCTCGACGCCGCCGCCAACCACGGGCTTGGCTTTGGTGCGTCGGTCTCGGTGACGGAGGGCGGATCGCGCAGCCTTGCCGGATTTGCCCGGGGTGACCGGGAGTTCTCGGACGCAGAACTGACGCTCCTTGAAAGCCACGTGGCGGCCTTGCATGGGATCACCGCGGATGAAAACGCGCTCGATGAGGCGGCGCTCGCCGTGATCCGCGCGCGGTCTGTGAGCGTCTGACGCGGCTGCGGCTTGCTTTTGTTCTCAATTCGTTCACATTGGGCCCATGCCCGTGACGACCGCCCCCGCCGCCGCTCCTCCCCCCACCGCTCTCAAGCCCGGCCAGCTTTTGGCGCGGGGCGTGTGCCGACATCTTCTCAGCTATGACTTCGTCACCGTCGAGGAGCTGACCCCGACGCAGGGGCTGCGCGTGGACGTCATGGCGCTCGGCCCCAAAGGTGAGGTTTGGGTGGTGGAGTGCAAGTCGAGCCGGGCGGATTTTCAGGGCGATGCGAAGTGGCAGGGCTATCTCGAATGGTGTGACCGCTACTTTTGGGCCGTCGATGAAGCCTTCCCGACGGAGCTTTTGCCCGCCGATACCGGCCTCATCATCGCCGATGCCTACGATGCCGAGATCATCCGGATGGGGCCCGAGACAAAGCTCGCGCCCGCGCGCCGCAAGGTCATGGTGCAGAAATTCGCCCGCCACGCAGCGCTGCGCCACCATGCCGCGCGCGATCCTGATCTGGCGCTCGTCTGGGGGTAGGGGCGCGCTTAGCGCTTGGCGGCCTCTGCTGCGCGCGCGGCGGCGAGAATTTCCTCGGCGATCTCGCGGGCTTCATCAGGCTCGAAATCCATGGGGATCTCGGCGCGCCCGGCCTCGATGAAGAGGCGCACCATGCCCTGATCGGTGGGCCCGATTTGCAGATTTGCCTCGATGTCGCGTTCGTCATTGATGCCCATGGCAGCGCTCCTTTGCGGCCGTTCCTTAGGCGGGCGTGGGGGCGGGGCGCAAGCGGGAATGGTGCTTGCAATGCGCCCGACCTCTCAGTATGCCACGCGCCACGTGCCGACATAGCTCAGTAGGTTAGAGCGCTTGATTGTGGATCAAGAGGTCCCCCGTTCGAGCCGGGGTGTCGGTACCACTTCTCTCTTCAGAATGTACGCACGCTGCGCGCTACTGCGAAACTTCGCTGAGCTGGATCGCGCGGATGAGCTCGGTGCCAGACGCGTTGAAGATCAACAGGTTTTGGGAGGCCGTCACCACGAGGATGTTCTCGGAGGTCTGCGTGATGGCTGTCACTTCTGTGCCCTCGGGCAGCGCGAGCTGCGCGGGCACCGGGATCGAGCGCGGCGTTTGCCCCAGCCGGATGACAAGGAGCGCGGTGATGAGTATGACGCCCGCGATCATCGTGATCGTCAGCACCGTGACGAGCCGCCTCAGAAAACGGATATTGGTCTCATCCGCTTGGCTGAGCGTGTCGTCCTTATCGTGAGACTTGTCTGCCATGGCCTCTGAGCCGCTTGAATTCACCATCGGGGCGGAGCCCCCGCGCCGCCTCGATAAGGCTCTTGCACGGGATGTGCCAGAGAAAGCCGCGCTCTCAAGGTCGCGGCTCGTCAAGCTTTTGGAGGAAGGGGCCGTCCGTGTGGATGGTATCTGCGTGCGAGATGGCAAGTCTGCGGTGGCTGAAGGGGCCCGGGTGGAGATCACATTGCCTGACGCCAAACCCCTCGACGTGGTGGCCGAAGACCTCCCGCTCGAGGTGGTGTACGAGGATGAAGCGCTCATCGTCGTCAACAAACCCGTGGGCATGGCCGTGCATCCCGCGCCGGGGACACCCTTTGGCACGCTCGTGAATGCGCTCCTCCACCATGCGGGGGCGAGCCTTTCGGGCATTGGCGGCGTGCAGCGGCCCGGCATCGTGCATCGGATTGACAAGGACACGTCGGGCCTTCTGGTGGTGGCCAAGACCGACGCGGCCCATCACGGGCTCGCGGCGCAGTTCGAGGCACACACCGCCGCGAGGCACTATCTGGCGCTCGCCTACGGTGTGCCCGAGGCGGCTGATCCGCGCCTCCGGGGCCTGCGCGGAGTGAGTTTCGAGGCCGGGGAGGTGATGAAGATCACGAGCGGGCTCGCCCGGCACCGAACCGACCGTCAGCGGCAGGCCGTCTACTTTGACGGCCACGGGCGCCACGCGGTGACGCGGGCAAAGCTCCTCGAGCGTTTCGGGGCGCCCGCGGCGCTCTCATTGTTACAATGTCGGCTGGAAACGGGCCGGACGCACCAGATCCGGGTGCATCTCGCCTATGCGGGTCACGGGCTTGTAGGAGATCCGGTTTACGGCGGATCGCGCAAGATCAAGGCGGGCGCGCTGCCTGTTAAGGGTATGGAAACACTTAAGGGTTTCAAGCGCCAGGCGTTGCATGCGGCATCGCTCGGCTTTTCCCATCCGCTCAGCGGCGCGGCGCTCACGTTTGAAGTGCCGTTGCCCGCGGACATGGCCGCGCTTGTCGCCTCTGTAACGCACAGCACGGGTGCGTGAGGCGCGTTTTCCTGCATCAGCGCACAGGGTAAATCAGGCTCAACGCCGGGATCTGCATGATGGGCTCTTGAACGGGCCGAAGGCAGAACCCAAGTATGTTAAAAGCCGTCACATTAGGCGGCGCTGAGACGACACAGGAGGACCGACCATGGCCAATTACGCAAACCTCCCCGCCCCGACCCCCGAGGGCGGACTGAACCGTTACCTGCAGGAGATCCGCAACTTTCCGATGCTGGAGCCCGAGGAGGAGTACATGCTCGCCAAGGCCTGGGTCGAGAAGGAAGACACTGGTGCTGCCCACAAGATGGTGACATCGCATCTGCGTCTCGCGGCCAAGATCGCCATGGGTTATCGCGGCTACGGGCTGCCCCAGGCCGAGGTGATCTCGGAGGCCAATGTGGGCCTCATGCAGGCGGTGAAGCGCTTTGACCCCGAAAAAGGCTTCCGCCTGGCGACCTACGCGATGTGGTGGATCCGTGCCTCCATTCAGGAATACATCCTGCGCTCCTGGAGCCTCGTGAAGCTAGGCACCACGTCGGCGCAAAAGAAGCTCTTTTTCAACCTGCGCAAGGCCAAGAACCGCATTGGTGCGCTGGAAGACGGCGATTTGCGCCCCGAGAACGTGGCGCGCATCGCCCATGATCTGGGCGTCACCGAGGACGAAGTCATCTCCATGAACCGGCGCCTGAGCGGGGGCGATGCCTCGCTCAACGCGATGGTGGGCTCCGAGGACGACAGCGCCACGCAGTGGCAGGACTGGCTCGAGGACGAAGATGCCGATCAGGCCTCTGACTACGAGGCCCGTGATGAGCTGACCGCGCGCCGGGAGCTTCTGGCTGAGGCGATGGAGGTGCTCAATGACCGCGAGAAGGACATTCTCGTGCAGCGGCGCCTCTCCGACGAGACCGTGACGCTCGAGGATCTCTCGGGGCAGTACGACGTGAGCCGCGAGCGGATCCGCCAGATCGAAGTGCGTGCGTTCGAGAAGCTGCAGAAGCGCATGCGGGATCTGGCCCGCGAAAAGGGCATGTTGGCAGCGTGACGTGGCCCGCAGGAGGGGGGGGGGGGGCCCCCCCCCCGCCCCCCCCAAAAGACACCCACGGGCGGGGGGGGGGGGGGGGGGCCCCCCCCCCCCCCCCCCCCCCCAAAGACCAAAGAGGAGGGGAGAGGGGGAGGGGGGGGGGGGGGGGGGGGGGGGGGGGGG
>JBCBME010000295.1:0-3941 GCA_039822945.1 Pseudomonadota bacterium | reverse complement strand
GGCGGGATCGCGGGCAGGCCGGAGAACGTGGTCCTTTATGCCACGTCCAATCGCCGCCACCTGATGCCGCGCGACATGATCGAGAATGAGCGCTCAAGCGCCATAAACCCCGCCGAAGCCGTGGAGGAGAAGGTTTCCCTCTCCGACAGGTTTGGGCTTTGGCTGGGTTTCCACCCCTGCACGCAGGACGAGTACCTCGCCATGATTGCGGGTTACTGCACGGAATACGGTGTCGAGATCGCCGAGGAGACCCTTCGCGCGGAGGCGATTGAGTGGCAGGCCACGCGGGGGAGCAGGTCCGGCCGCGTGGCTTGGCAGTATTTCTGCGATTTGGCGGGCCGTCGCGGCGTCACGCTCGGTTGAGCGCGCTTACTCGGCCGGTACCTTCTCGGGTGTCTCTTCGGGGCCAAAGGCACCGATGATCCCTCCGAGCGCCTGCTTGATGCGATGGAGCAGGATGAAGATCGCCGGGATCGCGAAGATGATGACCCCTGTTCCTATGAGCACCCCGTAGCCAATGGAGACCGCAAGCGGGATCAGGAACTGCGCCTGAAGCGAGGTCTCCATGATGAGGGGGTAGACGCCAAGGAACGTGGTCACCGAGGTAAGAAGGATCGGGCGGAAGCGATCCTTCGTGCCCTCAACGACGGCGTCGATCACGTCGAGCCCCTTTTCGAGATACTCATTGTAGAGGTCGATCATCACGAGGCTGTTGTTGATGACCACGCCCGCGAGCCCGATGATCCCGAAGATACTGAGGAGACCCAGCGGGATCGACAAAAGGTAGTGGCCTGTCACCGCCCCGATGAGGCCGAGCGGGATCGCCACCATAACAACGATGGGTTGGACGAAGCTGCGGAAGACGAGCGCCAGCAGGGCAAAGATCACGAAGAACGCGATGCCGAGCGCCTGACCGAGCGCGGCCTGTGCGTCGCCTTGGGTCTCTTGCTCCCCACCAAAGCCCGCATTCAGGCCGGGATTGGCCTCAAGGAGCGGCGGCAGAAGCTCCTCCCGGATGATCCGGTTCGCCTCACCCCCCGTGACGATGCTCGGGTCGACTTCGGCCGTGATAGTCGTCACGCGGCGCCCGTTTTGGCGTTGGATTTCGGAGGGGGAGAGGCCCTCCTCAAGGCGCGCCACCGTCGAGAGCGGGATAAGATCCCCTGAGGGCGTGGCAATCCGTGTGTCGAGCAGATCAGACAGGCTGTCGCGGTCTTCGCTCGGGAAGCGGACCATGACGGCCACGCTATCCTGCCCGCGCTGCACGGTTGTCGCCTCCACGCCAAAGAAGCCGTCGCGCGTTTGCGTGGCGAGGTCTTGGAGCGTGACGCCGTAGAGACGTGCCTCTGGCTTGAGCGCGAGCTTGTATTCGAGCCGCCCCGAGGAGCTGTCATCGAGGATCTGGAAGACGCCCGGAATGCCGCTCAGGCTTTCGCGGAGGCTCGTGACGATCGGTACGATGTCCTGGCCGTCGGGAAGCGACAGCTCAACAGAGATGGGGTCACCGGCATCGACAAGGGAGGACGAGATCGTCAGGCTGTTGACGCCTGCGATGCGTCCGACTTCTTCGCGCCAGAGCGCCTCGTAATCGGCTGTCTCCCAGCTGCGTTCGGACGCTTTGGTGACCTCCACCACGACTTGCGCTATGGTGGGGGAAACGGGCGGGGCATCGCCCGTGGGCCCGCCGCCGCCTGCGCCGACACCCACCACCACGTATTGACCGATGAGCACATTGGCCGCGCCCTCGGGCAGCGTGCCCTGCAGCTGCTCACCCGCGCGGATCGCGGCAAGGCGCAGGTCCTCTGCCACGTCCTCGGTGCGGTCAAAGGTCGTGCCGTCCGTCATCTCGATGCTTGCGGTGACGAATTCGCCGTCGATCGAGGGGAAGAACTGGAAGCGGACATAGCCAAACGACAGGAGCCCAACTGTCAGCATCATCAGCGCCACGACCCCTGCGATGGGGATGAGCACGCGGCGCGCGCAAAAGCGGAGCGCTGCGTCAAGCGGGACCTGGATGAACCACTTCAGCGCCCGGTCGATGACGCCGCGCACAAGCCCAAGCGCCCGGAAGACGAGGTTAGGTTTGTAGTCGGGTCCAATCTGCAAGCTCGACAGGTTGCGCGGCAGGATCAGAAGCGCCTGCAACAGCGAGAGCGACAACACGATCATCACGACCGTGGGGATATCGCCAAGGAACGAGCCCAGCGGGGCAGGCATCTGCAGGAGCGGCCAGAACGCCACGAGCGTCGTCAGCGTTGAAAAGATCACCGGTACGGCGATCCTTTGCGTGCCTTTGACGGCCGCCTCCATCGCGGAAAGACCCTGTTCGCCGTTCTTGTAGATGTTCTCCGAGACCACGATGGCGTTATCCACCACGATCCCGATGGCGAGGATAAAGCCAAAGAGCGAGATCATGTTCACCGACATGCCCATCGCCGCCATGACGATAAACGTGCCCGCAAAGCTCACCGCGATCCCCATCGCCGACCAGAATGCGAGCCTGATGTCCAGGAAAAGCGCGAGGCAGAGCACCACGAGCGCCAGACCGATGATCGCGTTCTTGGTGAGCAAATCGATGCGAGACTGAAGCTGCGTGGCTTCGTTCTGCCAAACGGTGGCTTCGATGCCTTGTTCGAGGGAGGGGCGGAAGCTCTCGCGCAGATGCGCCTGGGCCAGATCGACGATGTTGATGATCTGTTCGTCACCCACGCGGTAGATGTTGACTGAGACGGCAGGGGCGCCGTTGAACGAGGTGGAAATGTCCTCGTCTTCGAACCCGTCGTTGACGGTGGCAATGTCGCGCAATAGGACCTGCGCCCCGCTGTCGGAGGAGCGAATGACGATGTTCTCGAAATCGGACTGCGTGAAATTGCGCCCGATCGTGCGGATCGGGATCGCCACGCTTTCCGTTTCGATGGATCCCCCCGGAAGCTCCAGGGAATTTGCCCCGACGACACGTGCCACTTCGCCAAGCGTCAGCCCGTAGGCCCGCAGCGTGTCACGGTCGATCTCGATGGAGACCTCATAGGCGCGGGTGTTGGAGACCTCCGCGAAGGAAATGCCGTCGATGGCAATGAGCTCGTCTTTGAGACGGCGCGCTTCTTCCTTGAGGACACGCTCGGTCGTGTCACCGTGCAATGCAATCTCCAGCACGCGGGTTGAATTGTCAGCGCGCACGATGGTGGGTTCATCGGCGTCATCGGGGAAGGTTGTGATCCCCTCGACCTCGGTCTTCACCTCTTCGAGCTTGGCCTCGATGTCTTCTCCGTCGAGGAAGGTGATCGTGACCCCGCCGCGCCCCTCAGAGATGCTGGCGGTGATGTCGTCGATGCCGTCGACGCCTGAAAGCTCATCCTCGATAGGGCGAACGATGGAGTCCTGGATCTCAATGGGAGAGGCCCCGTTGTAGGAGACCGAGACCGAGACGCTATCAAGCGCGAATTCCGGAAATGTCTTTTGCGGCATGTTGACCGCTGACAGGAAGCCGCCCGCCAAAACGACGATCATCACGAGCCAGGCCGCGACGGGGTTTTCCGTCATCCATCTGATGGCACCGTTCATGGCTATGACCTCTTATTCGACGACCAGGGAGGTTTGGACGTTGTCTTCATCCACATCGCGGATGGCCTGACCCTCTTGCGGGGCAGCGAGCGTGGTCAGGACAAGGCGGTCGCCTTCTTCAAGATCCGTGACTTCCACGTAGGAGGTTTCGCCGTCGACATGGAGGCGCCGCGCCGGGTGGAAGGCAAGCGTGCCGCCGCGCATCACCCAAAGCTGGGAGCCGGAGCGCAACGCGGTCGAAGGGATCGCGAAGGCATTTGCAGGCTCGATGCCAGCCACCTCAACCTTTGCGAAGGCGTTGATGAGGGCGGGCGGTGCACCGGCCGCAAACGTGGTCTCGCGGTCTTCTCGATCCAGCAGGGCGACCGTTGCGGTCAATG
>JBCBME010000294.1:0-3959 GCA_039822945.1 Pseudomonadota bacterium | reverse complement strand
CGGAGGGCATTGCAGCCTCTTCAAGAAGCGCGCCCTCGATATCTGCATTGGTGTCTGCGGCCTCGATCTCCGCGTAGCGGTCTCGCTGCTTTTGGCGGGCTTTTTGGACGCGGGCCCCGATATCGGCGGAGGTCTCTCCCGTGGCGGGGAGGTCGAGATCTGCAAAGCTCACCGGCGGCACCTCCACGCGCAGGTCAAAGCGGTCCATCAGCGGTGCCGAGATGCGCCCGATATAGTCGTCCGCGCAGGCGGGCCCCTTGCGGCAGACAAAGCCCGGCTCGCCCGCTTGCCCGCAGCGGCAGGGGTTCGCGGCAGCAATCAGCATGAAGCGGGAGGGGTAGCGCACGTGGTGATTGGCGCGGGCCACCATGACCGAGCCCGTCTCGATGGGTTGGCGTAGCGTCTCAAGCACCGAGCGTGGGAACTCCGGAAACTCGTCCATGAAGAGAACACCGTTATGGGCGAGCGAGATCTCCCCCGGTTTCGCGCCGCGCCCGCCGCCGACGATGGCGGCCATCGAGGCGGTGTGGTGGGGCTCCCGAAAGGGGCGCGCGCGGCTGATCCCGCCCTCGTCGAGCAGCCCGGAGAGCGAGTGGATCATGGAGGTCTCGAGCGCCTCTGTGGCCGAGAGTGGCGGCAGGATCCCCGGGATGCGCGCCGCGATCATGGATTTGCCGGAGCCCGGCGCGCCGACGAGCAGCACGTGGTGGCGCCCGGCAGCCGCGATTTCGACCGCGCGCTTGGCGCGTTCCTGCCCCTTGACCTCGGCCATGTCGCGGCGGCCATGGGGCATCGTGACCTCTCCGGGATCGGCGGGGGGGACAGGCGCCTGCCCGGTGAAATGCCGGATGACCTCGCTCAGCGTGCGGGCGGCAATGACTTCTGTTGCGCCGACCCAAGCGGCCTCCGCGCCGCTCGCCTTGGGGCAAAGGAGCCTGCGCTCGCTGGCTGCGGCGGCCATCGCGGCCGGCAGCGCCCCGGCCACGCCCACCAGATCGCCATTGAGGGAGAGCTCCCCCAGCGCCACGCTGCGCTCGACATCCTCGGTCGGGATCATGTCGATGGCTGCAAGGAGCGCCAGCGCGATCGGCAGATCGAAATGCGAGCCGTCTTTCGGGAGATCGGCGGGCGACAGGTTGATGGTGATCCGCTTTGACGGCAGCGCGATAGAGAGCGCGTCGAGGGCCGCGCGCACTCGGTCGCGCGCTTCGCTGACGGCCTTGTTGGGCAACCCCACGATGGAAAAGGCCGGGAGGCCCGGCGTGATCGCGCATTGCACCTCCACAAGGCGCGCCTCAACGCCCTCAAACGCCACCGTGTAGGCCTGTGCGACCATGTCTCCCCCGCGAAACGCCCTGGCAATCTTGGTTAACGCTACGGGGCGGAAGGTGAAGAAGTGGTTAACGCCGCTCGAGAAGCGCCATGAAAGCGGGCCAAGCCTCGGGGTCGGCCACGGTCTTGTCGCGGCAAAATGCGTTGCAGAACCCGATGACCCGCCCCTGCGTTTCGAGGAGATGGGTCGGGGGCTTGCCCGAATAGGGGCAGGCCGCATTCTCCGGCGTCCCTGTCTCGATGGCTTTTGCGGGCCGTGGGGCCGGGCCGGGCCATGGCCGGGTGGCGTGGTCCATCGCGTACCGCGCCAGCGTTTCACCCTCCACGAGGCCCATGGCGCGCCACCGGCGCAGTGGCCCGTGGGTGAGATGGCGCGCAACGTAGGCCTGCGTCGCAGGGCCCACGGGCAGGTCATAGGTGGCTATGCGCATGGCCACGGGCGCGAAGAAAGCGTCAGCGATCGAGTAGTCGCCGCAGAGCCAGTCGCCGCCGGTTTCCTCCTGCGCGTTCGCCCAGATCGCCTCGATGCGGGCCACGTCTGCGGCCACCGCCTCGGACACGGGGAAACCCTCATAGGCGATGCGCAGGTTCATGGGGCAGGCCGAGCGCAGGGCGGCAAAGCCCGAATGCATCTCAGAGGCGAGCCCGCGTGCGATGGCGCGCGCCTTGGGCTCAGAGGGCCAGAGGGGGGCGTCGGGGAAGCGGCTGGCAAGCTCTTCGGCGATGGCGAGGCTTTCGCTCACGATCGCGCCTTCGGGCGTTTTCAGTGTTGGGACGGTGCGTGCGGGGGCGACGTCTGCGAGCTGCGAGGCCACGTCAGCGGCGTGGAAATCGACGTAGCGGGTCTGAACGGGCAGATCGAAAACCTCGACGAGGAGCCAGGCGCGGAGCGACCAAGAGGAATATGCGCGGTCGCCCAGATAAAGCGTATAGGTCATGGGGTAAGGCTAGTCGGCATGCAGCGCATCCGTCCAATCAGGAATGGTCGCCGCGCCCATCACGGAAGGTGATTGATGAGCGTCGCAGGCCCGGATGGCGGGATGCGCGTGACGCTCAGGTTGTCGATCTTTTGGGCCAGCACCTCGTAGGGGGAGCAACCTGCGGCGCGACGCACCTGGCTTAGGATCGCGCCGAAATGGGCGACGATGATCACATGGGCATGGCCCAGCTCGGCAATCTCGCCTGCAGCACGCGCGACACGGGCCTCGGCCTCATTCCAGCTTTCGCCCTCTGGCGCGCGAATGTCGCCGGGCTTTTCCCAGTAGGTGCGCGACAGATCAGGCCAGCGTTCGGCGATGGCGTCAAAGCGCATCCCGTCCCAGAGGCCGAAATCGAACTCCCGCAAGCCTGCATGGTCCGGCAGTCGCGTGCGCGCGCCCTGGATGGCATCGGCTGTGGCGCGGGTGCGTTGCAGATCCGAGGACAGGATCGGCGCATCCGAGGGCAAGAAGGCTGAGAGGCGCTCCAGCGCGGCGGTATCGCTGAGATCCGCCGGCACATCGCGCCAGCCGGTGAAGGCCTTTTCATGGGTCGGGCCGTGACGCACCCACCAGAAGGTCGTCATGGGAGCTGACCCTTGAGCACCTGCGGCAGGCCCGCCGTCACAAAGACCACGAGATCAAAGTGCGCCGCCAGCCTTTGATTAAGCCTGCCCTGCGCATCGCGGAACGCGCGCCCCATGGCGTATTCGGGGACGACCCCGTGGCCCACTTCGTTCGAGACGATAACGAGCGGGGCCGGGCAGCTATCGCAGGCGCAGACGAATGCGTCGGTCGCTTCGGCCATGTCGCGCTCCGCCAGAAGGGCGTTGCTCAGCCACATGGTGGCGCAATCGAGGAGCACAGCATGCCCCGGATCGATGTCCTCCAGGATGGACAGATCATGGGGCGCGTCATGGGTTGTCCAAGCGGTGCCTCGAGAGCTCCGATGCGCCGCGATCTTGGCCTCCATTTCGGTATCAAAAGCCTGCGCGGTGGCCACGTAATCCATTGAGACTCCAGCCTCTTTAACCAAATTTTCAGCAAAGGAACTTTTACCGGAACTCGCGCCACCTAATATGAGCGATCGCCGAGGCAACAAATTCTGCATCTTTTTTTGATCCATCCCCGTTGCCGCCCCGTAACTCTCACAAAACCACCAGAGGGGCGTGCCACTCGCCCCCGCTCACTTCAAGACCAGGGGGCCCTCGACTGATGGCATTGGATAGCGGCTACGATCAATCCCTCTCCCGCAGAGCGATGAAGGCGGAACTTCTCGACGCCGAGACTGAACTGAGACTGGCATATGCCTGGCGCGACGAGCGGTGTGAGGAAAGTCTCCACCGCCTGATCACAGCCTACATGCGCTTGGCGATTTCGATGGCGGCGAAGTTCAAACGCTACGGCGCCCCGATGAATGACCTCATTCAGGAGGCCGGTCTTGGTCTCATGAAAGCCGCCGACAAGTTCGACCCCGATCGTGGCGTGCGCTTCTCCACCTACGCTGTGTGGTGGATCAAGGCGTCCATCCAGGACTACGTGATGCGCAACTGGTCGATGGTGCGCACAGGCTCCACGTCCTCGCAGAAGTCGCTTTTCTTCAACATGCGCCGGGTGCAGGCCCGGCTTGAGCGGGAGGCTGCGGCCGCG
>JBCBME010000293.1:0-3970 GCA_039822945.1 Pseudomonadota bacterium | reverse complement strand
GGATTGATCGGGGCCGCGAGCGCCCCGTCGAGCTCCACGAGGTAGAATTCGAGCTCCACCGCGCAGTGCACGCTCCAGCCCCGCGCGGCGTAGCGCGCAAGGATGCGGGCGAGCGCGTGGCTTGGATCACCCTCAAAGGGGCGCCCATCGTCGTGAAACATCGACGACAGCTGCAGCGGCGCGCGCGTTTCAAGCCAGGGCAGGGGAACGGGATCACGCTCCACGGGCCTCAGCTCCCCATCGGCATCGCCGGTGGCAAAGACGAGTGGGCTGTCCTCGATATCGTGGCCAAAGATGTCGACGTTGAGCGCCGAAAGCGGCATCCGCATCGGTTTGCCGAGCTTTAGAACGGGGACACGCTTGCCCCGCATGAGCCCGTTGAGATCGACAGCGGCGATGCGGGCAGAGCTGCTCATCGGATGATATTTGGCCGAAAGCGCAGCTTGGGCTGGGTGGCCTGCGGCAGATGCCGGTTGAGCCGCCCATTCACGCGCCCCATCAGAAAGATCAGCGCGAGCGTCACCAGCACGAAGTAGAACGCCAGGATCGGATAGGGCACGAAAGGATTGAAGGTCTTGTCCGCAAAATACTGCGCGTAATAGAGCGCGTCTCCCTGCTGGCGCTGGGCTGGGAAGCCCGACAGGAAAACGAGCGTCGTGGCGTGGAAAAGAAAGATCGCCTCGTTGGTGTAGGCGGGCCAGGCGAGCCGCATCTGCGTGGGCCAGATGATCCGGCGAAACCGGGTAAGGCCCGACATCCCGTAGGCATCCGCCGCCTCCACATCGCCGCGCGGCACCGATTTCAGCGCGCCGTAAAAGATCTCCGCGCTGTAGGCGGCCGTGTTGAGGAAAAGGACAATGAGCGCCCCCGCCCAGGCGGAGGTGAGCCATTCGGCGAAGCCTGCCTGCTTCAGCTCAAGAAAGATGAAGTAGGCGAGGAAAAACTGGATGAAGAGCGGCGAGCCCCGAAAAACGAGGATAAACCAGTCCGCGGGCTTTGAGATCCACGCGCGCGGCGACGCCTTCCCCACCGCCACGACATTGGCGAGCACGAAGCCCGCGATGAGCGCCAGCGTGCCGAAATAGACATTCCAGATGAGGCCCGAGCCGATCAGCGTGAAATGCTCGCAGAGCGTGAAGGTGTCGCGCGGCAAGAGCCGCTCACCATAGCCCAGCGAGCGAAACGCGTAGGCCTGCACCGTCTCCCAACAGCTCATGTGCCGCCCAGCGTGGCCTGGCCCCGGGTCAGGCGCGTGTTGATCCGCCCGAGGACACGCTCAGAGACCCGCGTGAAGGCGAGGTAAAAGACCAGCAGGAAGAGGAAATACTCCATCCGCCAGTCGCCATGCGGGTAGTCGGAAAAGCGCGCAAGCTGTGTCCCGCCAAGCTCGCGCCCCCAATAGACGATGTCCTCGACCCCGAGCAGGAAGAGGAGCGGCGTGGCCTTGATCAGCACCATCCAGAGGTTCGAGAGCCCCGGCAGCGCAAAGACCCACATCTGCGGCACCGTGATGCGCCAGAAGGCCTGCCGCGGTGTCATGCCATAGGCCTCTGCCGCCTCGATCTGTCCGCGCGGTACGGCGTTCATCGCACCAAAGAGAACGTTGGCCGAAAACGCGCCAAAGACGATCGCAAAGGTCAGCGCCGCCAGAAAGAACCCGTAGACCTCGTGCTGCCATTGTGGCGCGGTCGAGAGCGGCAGCTTGGCCTCCGCGCAGACGATGAAATCGTTGCCCTGCCGGATTGCCTCCGTCCAATCGGGGCAAAGCGCCTGATGGCGCAGCCACTCGAAACCCTGGTCGAGCGCGATGACGAAAAAGAGGAAAAACGCGATGTCGGGCACGCCGCGCACCACCGCGATATAGGACTTGCCCAGCCAGCGCAGCGGCGCGACCGGGGAGCGTGCAGCCGTCGCCCCGCCAAAGCCAAAGGCCAAAGCCGCGGGCGCGGTGATGGCAAGAAGCGCAAAGACCGTCAGGAAAGACCAGTAAAAAAGCTGGTGCTTGCCGGTCGTGAAGTAACAGGCAAACCACTGAAAATTACCGAGGACAGACGGGTCCGCGCAGAAGTCAAACACGCTCGTGTTCCCGCTCCGCGGGTGAAAGATCGACCGCCAGATAGACCTTGCCCGCCGTCTGCACGATCTCGAGATCGGGGGGCATCCGTGGCCCGCCGGCCTTCGCTTCGGCCACTTCCACGAGCTCGGCGCCGATCTCAGCAAAGAGCGCCTCGGTCAGACGCTCGAGGGTGGGCATATCATCGGCCTGCACGGCCACGCGGGTGTAGAAATGCCCGGCCTCGTCCCGACCCTCCACAAGGGCCGTGACCTGGCTCCGCGGCCACCCGCGAAGCCAGGCGTTCAAGCGCCCGATATGTGTATCGGGCAGGATCATCAGAACGTGGACGCCACTTCCCACTTCTCGATCAACGCGTTGAGCGAGCCGTCATCCTTCATGGACTGGATCGCCGCGTTGAACG
Organism: Pseudomonadota bacterium; assembly: GCA_039822945.1. Taxonomy (GTDB): domain Bacteria; phylum Pseudomonadota; class Alphaproteobacteria; order Rhodobacterales; family Rhodobacteraceae; genus Shimia_B. Next base: position 1,493 of record JBCBME010000293.1, on the reverse strand, counting down.
TCTCGCGGAGTTCGCCGTCGCTTTCACGGATGCCCATGCCAACGCCGCCGCCGATCATCTCGGTTTTCTCGAGCATCATGAGCCCGGGATCTTCGGCCGCGATGGGCGCGAGGAACGACTGGTCCGCCAGAACCGCGTCTGCCTCACCGTTGCGGACAGCTGCGATGGTGTCTTCGGGCGTTGCGAATTCGAGGACTGTCACGCCACGCTCTGCCAGGAATGCGGCCTGAATGGTGTTGACCTGAGCTGCCACAACGCCGCCCATGACGTCTGCGCTGTCGGACGCGGCCAGGTAGCCAGAGGGATCGGGCGGGGTGTAACCCATTGTAAAGTCGATAACTTCGTCGCGCTCGTCAGTGATCGACATGCCCGCGATGATCGCATCGTAGTTGCCGGAGACGAGGTTCGGGATGATCGAATCCCAATCGTTCGTCACCCACTCGCAGGTGAGCTCTGCACGCGCGCATAGCTCGTCGCCCAGCTCACGCTCAAAGCCTGCAACCTCGCCATTGTCGTCGAGGAAGTTCCATGGCGCATAGGCGCCCTCGGTCCCCAGACGCACAACGGAGTGGCCGTCGGCAAGCGCGAGCGAACCCGCGAGGGCCAGCGCTGTGGTTGTCATCAGAAGCTTCATCTTTTTCTCCCTGGATGAGGCGGATTAGGCGGCAACGGCAGACAGAAACTGCTGCAGCCGCTCGGATTTCGGGGCCCCGAAGAGCTCGGCCGGGGGGCCTTCCTCTTCGATCTTGCCCTGGTGAAGGAAGACGACGTGGTTCGAGACGTCGCGCGCCATGGCCATGTCGTGGGTGACGATGATCATCGTGCGGCCCTCGTCGGCGAGACCGCGGATGACGCGAATAACCTCTTGCTCAAGCTCGGGGTCTAGCGCGGAGGTGGGCTCATCGAAGAGGAGCGCCTTGGGCTCCATGGCAAGCCCGCGGGCGATGGCGGCGCGCTGCTGCTGCCCGCCAGACAGCTCCGCCGGGTAGCGGTCGCATTTGTCGCCGATCCCCACCTTGTCGAGAAGGCCGCGCGCAAGCGCCTCGGCCTCCGCGCGGTCGCGGCCCAGGACCTGCACGGGCGCTTCCATGACGTTTTCGAGGATCGTCAGATGCGCCCAGAGATTGAATTGCTGGAAGACCATCGAGAGGTTGGTGCGCATCTTAAGCACCTGTTTCTTGTCGGCAGGCTTCCGGGCAAGGCCCGCGCCTGACCACTTCACCGGCTCGCCTTCAAAGAGGATGTCACCGTCCTGGCTGTCTTCGAGGAGGTTGCAGCACCGCAGGAGCGTCGATTTCCCGGACCCCGAGGAGCCGATCAGGCTGATCACATCGCCGCGCGCCGCACGGATATCGACGCCCTTGAGAACCTCAAGCGCGCCATAGGCTTTGTGCAAGTTCTTGATTTCGATGACCGGTGCGGAATTGGTCACGCCTCCCCTTGCGGAGCCCTGCATTTCATGGCGTATTCCGTCAAACCACGGGGATGAGACG
>JBCBME010000292.1:0-3986 GCA_039822945.1 Pseudomonadota bacterium | reverse complement strand
CCAAAGCCCATAGCGCTCCAGCAGCGCACGCGCGTCCCCCCGCGAGCCAAGTGGCGCGACCGTGGGGCCGCTCGCAATCGCCCGCAGATCATCCCCCACCACGTCAGACAGGATCAGCGCCCGCACGGGGCCAGAGGCCGCGCGCAGCATACCGCCGCCCTTGAGCCGCGAAAGCTGTTGGCGCACGAGGTTCATCTCCGTGATCTCGGCGCCGGAGGCCAACAGCAGCTCGCTCACGGCGATCTTGTCTGCGAGCGTGAGCCCATCCGCTGGGGCGGGCAACAGCGCCGAGCCCCCGCCCGAAATCAGAGCCAGCACGGAAGAAGCGCGGCCAAGTGCCGCCTCCACCGCAAGCGCGGCCTCGACGCCCACGCCATCCGGCACGGGATGGGCGGCTGCGAAAACGCGCGCGCCCTCCACATCGCTCGCATTCTCGGGGTTTGTGACGATGAGGATCTCCGCGGGATCTGCCACATGGGCACGCGCAGCCTCTGCCATTCGAATGGCGGCCTTACCCACCGCGATGATCGTGACCCCGGGCGCCGGTTCGGTCCTGCGCAGCGCGGCATCGACTGCCGCGTATGGATCAGCCGCCGCAACGCCCGCCTTGAAGATCCGAAGAGCGGCGGCGCGCATCTCATCCCGCGTCATGTGTCAAACCCTGCTGAGTTGGTGAGACTTCAAAAGCTCGGTCAGGAGCGACCGGGCCGTCTCTCGGTGCTGCTCATGTATGCGCTGAGCGGCGGCAGGATCACCAGCCTCAATCGCCGCGAGCACGGCGCGGTGATCCTCATTGGAGCGGTGCGGGATCGGACGCAGGCGCAGGGTCACCATGCGGGCCCGGCGTACCTGATCGGCGTAGAGCGACACCGCCTCAGCGAGCCGCCGATTGCCAGAGGCCGCCACGAGCGCGCTGTGAAATGCGTCGTCGGCCGTGGCCCAGGCCTCGAGATCCCCCTCAGCGAGCGCGCGATCCATCGCGTCAATGGCGGCCCTCATGGGGGCGAGCGCGTCGTCGCTGAGGCCACGCGCCGCTGCCTTGCCAGCGGCAGCGGCCTCGAGCACGGTGAGCACGGCATAGATCTCATCCATGTCCTCCGGCGAAAGCCCCACGATGCGCGCGCCCCTACGCGGGCGGATGGTCACAAGGCCCTGCGCCTCAAGCCTTGCTAGCGCTTCGCGCACCGGCGTGCGCGATATGCCCAGCCGCTCTGCCAGCTCTGCCTCGAGATGGTCGGAGCCCGGCGGCAACTCCCCGGCAAAGATGAGGGTGCGGAGCGCGTCTGTGGCCCGCGTCGTGGCCGTTTCGGTCATGTCTCCACCCAGCGTTTTTCAGAGTGGGACGTGTATATCGCCTCTTCGATCCGCCGCACAGCGAGGTAATCGCGCGCCTCATTCTCAAAGGGCCTGAGCCCGCGGAGAGCCTCCACCACGTGAGCCTGCAAGGCGTACACGCAGTCGCCCGCAAAGCCTGGCCACGCACTGGCAGGAAAGATGCATGTGCTCTCTCGCGCGCCAAAGGCACGGATGTGGAGCGCCCCGTCGCCCGTCAGCGTGAGTGTGCCCTGCGTCCCTTCCAGCAGAGCCTCGCCAAAAGTCAGGCGCGGGTTTTCGGTCGCGTGGTCGAGGTGGCGGTTCCCGTCAAAGAGCGCGCGTACCCCACTTTCAAAGGAAAAAAGAACGTGTCCCGCATCCTCCCCCACAACGGCTGGGTTCATGTGCCGAAGGTCGGCGTACACCCCCTCGATCGGGCCAAAGAGATAGCGAAACGTGTCCACCCAGTGCACGCCGGTCTCGTGGATGAGAAGGCGCGGCATCGTCTGAAAATACGGCTGCCGGTCGAGATAGGCGCGCGGCCCCTGCCCGTCTCCCGTGCGCAGGCGGAACGTGAACTGGTGAAGCGTGCCGAGCTCGCCCGCCTCAAGCACGGCGCGCATCTTGCGATACCAGGGCTGAAACCGGAAATTCTCATGGATGATCAGAGGGATACCGGCGGCGTCCGCCTCTTCCGCCAGCGCCTCTCCCTCTTCGAGCGAGGTGGCAAAGGGCTTTTGGCAGATGATCGCGACAGGCCGGGTCGTGAGCGCCTCTCGGATGAGCGCGGCATGGGCCTCGGGCGGTGCAGCGATATCGATGATGTCAGGCGCAGCCGCGCAGGCCTCGTGCAGGCTGGCAAAAGGCGGTGCGCCCGTCGCCTTGGCCCGCGCAAGATCCGGGTCAGCCACACCCACAAGCTCCGTATCCGGATGCCTTTGCCAGGCCTCGTGGTGAAACGCTGCGAAGTAGCCCGCCCCGACTGTCACGACCCGGAGCGGCGCGCTCATAAAGCCGCCTCGACAGCCCGCACGACATCCTCAGTGCCCGCCGTTCCGCCGAGATCACGGGTCAGCACCTGCCCCTCGGCCACCACCGCATCGACGGCGGCCTGAAGGCGGCGGGCATCCTCGATCATCGCGGGCACGTTCCGCGTCTGCCCCAGCCAGTCGAGCATCATCGCCCCGGAGAGGATCATCGCCATCGGGTTGGCGAGGCCTTTGCCCGCGATGTCAGGCGCGGTACCATGGCAGGGCTGGAAGACGGCATGATCGTCGCCGATATCGGCAGAGGGTGCCATCCCGAGCCCGCCCATGAGCCCCGCGCCAAGATCACTCAAGATATCGCCAAACATGTTCTCGGTGACCATGACATCGAACCGTTCCGGCTGGCTCACCATCCATAGGGAGACGGCATCCACGTAGCCGTAATCGGCGGCGAGGTCGGGATGCTTGGCGGCGATTTCGTCAAAGATCCCGCGGAAATAGGCGAAGGCACGAAAAACGTTGGCCTTATCCACGCACATCACACGCCCGGGTCCGACACCGGCCGCCTTCCTTTGCGCCGCGAGCCGGAAGGAAAACTCGAAGAGCTTTTCACTTGTGGCACGCGTGATGCGAAGCGTCTCCTCCGCGCGGTCCTCGGTGACGAGCCCCTTGCCCTTGGTGTGAAAGAGCCCCTCGGTGCTCTCTCGGACAAGGACGAAGTCAAAGCTTCGCGCTTCCGCGGCCTTCAGCGGGCTGGGCTGGCCCTGGACAATGCGCACCGGTCGCACACCGGCATAGAGGCTCAGGATCATGCGCAGATCAATCTGCGGCGTGATCTCTGTCCCGTCGTCGTAGCGGATATGCGGCAAACCCATTGCGGAAAGGAGTATCGCGTCAGAGGCCCGCGCCCGCGCCACGGAGGCCTCGGGCAAGGCTTCGCCGGTATCGGCGTAACACTGCGCGCCCGCGGGCAAGATTTCGAAATCGAGACGGTACTCGCGCGCGACCGTTTTCAGGAGATCGAGGGTCGGCGCCGTAATCTCGGGGCCGATTCCATCCCCGTCAAAAACCGCGATAGTGTAAGGCGTTGTCATGGCTGAGCTTCGTTGAGTTCGGACGACGTATACGTTAAAGGATACGTAAAGACACGACAAGCCGGGAGGTCAGGATGTTCGCAGTCGTCGTGACATTTGAGATCGCTGCATCACAGATGGAGACGTTTCTAAAGCTCGTGACCGAAAATGCGCGGGCCTCGTTGGCCCATGAGCCAGGTTGCCATGTCTTTGATGTCTGCACAGATCCGGAGCGGTCGGGCGAGGTTTTCCTCTACGAGCTCTACGACGACGAAGCCGCCTTTGCTGCACATCTGAAGTCCCCGCATTTCGCGAGCTTTGACAGTGTCATAGGTGAGATGGTGGTGGCCAAGGACGTACGTACCTACGGGACGGTCGCGCGATGACGTGGCGCGTGCATGCCGTCAAATACGCGGAGCGCAACGCGCGCACGCGGGCCGACAGCTTCCTTTTTGATGACAATCACGATCAGCCGCACGCGATGGACTACTTCCTGTGGGTGCTGGAGAAGGACGGACGCCGCATCCTTGTGGACACGGGCTATGATGCGGCGGAGGCTGCGGCGCGTGGGCGTCCCATCACTCTTGATCCGCGCGAAGCCCTGAAGCCCCTT
>JBCBME010000291.1:0-3989 GCA_039822945.1 Pseudomonadota bacterium | reverse complement strand
TCAGCGGTCTTCGCAAATTCGGGCTCGAGCGCGTAGGGGCATGCGACAAGGCAGGCCGCCTGCAGCGCCATCCTGTCACGGTAGGGCATCTTTGCTCGCTTTCGGTGATGGAAGAAAAAGACGCGCTCGAGACGCTCGATGTCGTGGCACGGGCCGGGCTTCACGTGGTGAGCCTGCCGATGTGCAACATGTACCTGCAGGACCGCCACGCCGCGCGCACGCCGCGCAACCGGGGGATCACGCTGGTCCACGAGATGGCAGCCCGCGGGATCCCTGTGAGCTTTTCGTCCGACAACACGCGCGATCCATTCTACGCCTACGGCGATCTCGACATGATCGAGGTGATGCGCGAGGCGACGCGGATCGGGCATCTCGATCATTCGGTGGTGGACTGGACGCGCGCGTTCCTGCAGGCCCCGGCCGCGGCCTGCGGGTTTGACGCGCCGAGCCTTGCGCCGGGCGCCCCTGCTGATCTGGTGATCTGCAACGCGCGGAGCTGGACAGAGCTCTTTGCGCGCCCACAATCTGACAGGATCGTGCTGCGCGCCGGGCGCGCGATTGACCGCACGCTTCCTGATTATTCGGAACTCGACACGCTGATGGAGACCCCATGACCATAGACGCCGCCATCGCAGCCCTGGAAGAGGCAGGGATCAAGACCGTCACCCGCAAGGCCGCAGTGAAGCAGCGCTCGCGCGATTACTTCTGGTATTCGCCCGTCCTGAAAGACCGGCTCGATCACGTGACGGGCGATTTCCTCTGCATCCCCGAAAGCGAGGCGCAGGTCGTCGATATCCTTCGCATCTGCTACGCCCATGACGTGCCGGTGACGACGCGCGGCGCGGGCACCGGCAATTACGGGCAGGCGATGCCGCTTGCCGGGGGCTGCGTGCTCCATATGGCCAAAATGGCCGCGGTGAAGGAGATCCATCCGGGCCGCGTGATCTGTGAGCCTGGGTGCCTCCTCAAAGACATCGACGCGGCCTGCATCGCGGATTCGGGTCAGGAGATCCGCATGTTCTCCTCCACGTGGTCGACGGCCACGATCGGCGGCTTTGTCGCCGGGGGCTCGGGCGGCGTGGGCTCGATCCGCTGGGGCTCGCTCCGCGATCCGGGCAATATCATCCGCCTGCGCGTGGTGACCATGGAAGAGGAGCCGCGGGTGATCGACATCACGGGGGATCATCTGCACCGCGTCTCCCACGCCTACGGCACGAACGGCATCATCACCGAGGTCGAGATCCCGCTCGCGCCCGCCTATGACTGGGAGCACATCTTTGTCACGTTCAAGGATTTCGACGAGGCGATCCAGTATGCCTACGATCTCGGCTCCTGCGACGGGATCCTCTTGAAGGAGCTCAGCGTCTACGAGGCGCCGACGACGGAGAAATACTTCACCAAGATCGCGCCCCATGCCGAGCCCGGCGACGCGCTGCTTGCGATCATGGTGGCACCGCATTCGATGCCCGGCTGGGAGACGTTCACCGAAGCCTGGGAGGGGGCAAAGACGATCTACCTGTCGTCGGACAACACCTGGGAGGAAGACCCCGGCCCCGCCTTTGAATACGGCTGGAACCACACGACGCTGCGCGCGCTGCAGATCGACCCCAACATCACCTATCTGCAGATCGCCTATGGCACCGATGACCCCGTCGCGCTCTGCAAGAAGATCCGCGGGCTTTTGAGCCCCGAATGCCTCCAGCACATCGAGGTGACGCGCCAAAACGGCAAGATCGGCTTTGGCTCGCTGACGCTGGTGAACTTCACCTCCGAAGAGCGGCTCGACGAGATCATCGCCATCCACGAGGAACATGGCGCTATGAACTTCAACCCGCACCGCTACACCCTCGAGGAGGGCGGGCGTCAGACGGTGGACAAGCGCCAGCTCGACTTCAAGCGCGAGGCGGATCCGAAGGGTCTCCTCAACCCCGGCAAGATGATCGCCTGGGACGACCCGGACTGGTCCTACGACCGCATGTATGCCTGGCCCGGCCTGCAGGCCAAGACCGCGGCGGAGTGAATGCCAAAGGTCCATGTCATCTACGCGCATCCGGTGCCGGAAAGCCTGAATGCGGCGGCCCATCAGGTCGTCGTGGAGACGCTCAAAGCCAAGGGCTGGGAGGTGGATGATTGCGACCTCTACGCCGAGGGCTTCGACCCCGTGCTGAGCGAGCAGGAGCGGCGCAACTACCACAATACCGAGATCAACCTCGCCCCCGTGCAGGGCTATGTGGACCGGTTGCGCGCGGCGGACGCGGTCGTCTTTTGCCACCCGATCTGGAATTTCGGGCTGCCCGCGATCCTGAAGGGCTGGCATGACCGGGTGATGCTGCCGGGCGTCACCTTCACCATCGCCGATGGGAAGCTTACCCCCTGCCTGGAAAACATTCGCAAGGTGGCGACGGTCTGCACCTATGGCGCGACACGCTGGCGGGCGTTTCTGGTGGGCGATCCGCCGCGACGGTTGGCCACGCGGGTGGTGTGGGGCTCCGTGCGGCCCGAGAAGATCCGCTACATCGCGCAATATGATATGAACAACATCAAGCCGGCGGGCTGCGACGCATTTCTGGCCCGCGTCAAAAGGGAAATGGAGGCATTCTGAATGCGTGCGCTTGTCGTGTATTGTCACCCCAAGGACGGAAGCTTCACCTCCGCGGTGCGCGATACTGTCATTGATCGACTGACGGCTGCTGGGGTGCCTTACCGACTCCATGATCTTTACGCCGAGGGCTTTCCGGCAGTGCTGAGCACCGACGAATGGGTGGGTTATGAGGACTGCCCCGCCAACCGCGTGCCCGTGGCCCGCTATGCCGACGACATCGACTGGTGCGATACGCTGATCTTTGTTTATCCGACATGGTGGTACGGGCTGCCAGCGATCCTGAAAGGCTGGCTCGACCGGGTGCTTTTGCCCGATATCGCCTTCAAGATGCCCCAGCACGAGGGGGAGACGATCAAGCCGGGCCTCCAGCACATCAAGCGGCTCGGCGTCTTCACCACCTGCGGGGCGAGCCGGTGGCTGACGATGTATATCGGCGCACCGGGGCGGCGGACGCTCCTGCGCGGGGTGGGTCTCCTGCTCGCGCCGCGCGCGCGGAAGGTCTTTGCCGCGCATTACCTCATGGATACCGCGCCGCGACCCTCCCTCGAGCGGCACCTGACGCGGGTGGCCATGAAGACGGACAAGCTCATCGCCTCCCGCGCGCCCACCGCGCAGGGCCGGGTTGCCACCACATGAGCCGCTACTGGATCGATTATCCGGCAACCGCGCTCGACATCGACCCGGAGAGGACGATCGCGATCCTGCCCACAGCGGCGGTGGAGCAGCACGGCCCGCATCTGCCCGTGGGGGTAGATACGTTCATCAATGAGGGGCTTTGCACGCTGCTCGCTGAACGGTGCCCGGACGATCTCGACATCCGTATCCTGCCGGTGATGGCGGTGGGCAAATCCAATGAGCACACTTGGGCGCGCGGGACGCTGACGCTGACGGCGGAGACCGCGATGAAGGCCTGGACCGAGATCGGGCTCTCCGTGGCGCGGGCGGGTGTGCGCAAGATGCTCATCGTCAATTCCCACGGAGGGAATACCGATCTGATCAGCATCGTCTCCCGCGAGTTGCGGGTGAAGGCGGGGCTCTACTGCGTACGCATGGGCTGGGGCGCGGGTGGCGTGCCCGAGGGGCTCTACAGCCCGCAAGAGGCAGCGCAGGGCATCCATGGCGGGGACAACGAGACCTCGCTGATGCTGCATTTCCGGCCCGACACGGTCGACATGACCAAGGCCAAGGATTTCCGCTGGACCCACAGCCAGGGTGACATCCCGCCCGTGGGGGCGATTGCCCATGGCTGGATTGCCTCTGACGTGCACCCCGACGGCGTGGCCGGGGAGGCCCATCTCGCCACCGCGGAGAAGGGCGCCAAGACGGCGGAGGCCTATGTCGCCCATACGATCGATGTTCTCAGAACGATCACCGAGACGGACGTGAG
>JBCBME010000290.1:0-3990 GCA_039822945.1 Pseudomonadota bacterium | reverse complement strand
CGTTCATGGGCTACGAACCCATCTGGCAGCTCGGCTTCGGCGAGCAGGAGTTCGACTACTGGATCTTCACGCGACCGTCAGGCTGCGGGGCAGACCCAGTCGTCGTTGTCTTCCCACTTGATCTGATTGGTGAAGCGGGGCCGCGTGAAGATCCAGTAGTCGAACTCCTGCTCGCCGAAGCCGAGCTGCCAGATGGGTTCGTAGCCCATGAACGTCTCCACCACGATGAGCTGGTCGCCCACCGGAATGATGGGGAGCCTGTCCTGATTGACGTTCAGGCTCTGATTGTCGTGGGGCGTGTAGCTGTCCGGCGCGCCACCGGTCGTTTTCGACCAGGCCACGTGATACTCCGTGTTTTCCTCGGAATAGCACACTATCGTGACGCGCTGGGTGATCGTCTCGGGCGCGGCGGTCATGTAGTCGGACAAGCGCACCATCGAGTCGAGATAGGCCTGATTGATGCTCGTCTCCTCGCGGCTGATGGCATCGGCCACCGCGTAGCTGACGCGGAGCGCATCGGTCTGCTTCTTGTAGGCGTCAAAGACGACGAAGGTCGCCGCAAAGCCCCAGAAGAGCAGCGGGATCATCAGCACCGCTTCGATCGTCGCAAAGCCGCTCCGATCCTGGACAAAGCGTTGCGCCTTGGCTCGGATCGCACGAAGGGAAGTCACACACTTGCTGCGCATATCAGGGCTCCGTCACGTAGATGGACGCTGAGGTGAGCGCGTAGTCGCCATTGGCGTCCACGATGGCACCGGCGAGGATCGCGCTCGGGAAGACGGGTTTGTAGCGCACGCAGGCGCGCACGAACATGATCTGGTTCTGGGCACCGGGCTCGTAGATCGTGGCGGGCTGCACTTCCTCTTCGCGGTCAAAGCACTGGGCGGCCGCGTTGAGGGACATCGTGCCGCGCGGATCCTCCTGGTACATCTCGAGCGTGAGGTTCTGCGAGCAGCTGCTGATGAGGCCAGCGGTGTCGCAGACCATCTCTTTCAGCTCATCATAGTTTGGCGGGGCCAGCGTGTTCAGGCGCACCTCGCGCACGGCCAAATCCACGCCGCGGTCGAGCATCGTCTGACGCATCATGATGAACGATGTCTCAAAGCTCATCAGGAAGATCGCGATGTAGAGCGGCAGCGACAGGATGTAGTCGACCGTGATGACGCCGCTCTCGTCGCGCCCGAAGCGGCGCAGGCGCTGGATGATGGCGCAGATCATTGGATCAGCCTCAGGTGGTTGATCTGGCTCGCGACCGATTTGAACGCGGTCTCGAGGTCGGCGCCGTTCACGTCATAGGAGTGGCCGTCGCTGGAGGCGCAGTAGTCGAGCTCGGTCTGAGCGTCGGTGGGGGCCTCGAACGCGATGGTGAAGACGAGCACCTCTTCTTCCTTGAACGTGTCGCAGATGTTCCTGAGACGAGTATCTGCGTCGTCGTAGGTGTCATGCGCAACGTAGGGCCAGCTGAGGTTGTTGTGCCCCTGCGGGACGTCACCTTTCCAAGCGTACCAGCAGCTATAGTAGCCGCAGTCGATGCCCCAGTACCCGTCCGGATCGGAGTAGTAGTAGAAGTAATCGCCTGCGTCGTAGGTCGCGAAGAGCGAGAAGATGTCCTGGTAGCTGTACTGGATGAGATCGTTGGGCATGTTGTGCGGCGCGATCCAGGTGTCGTCACTTGTGGTGGTGGGATCACCGGGCCGGTACCAGCGCTCCCAGTAATCGTTGGCGGCAAAGTAGACATACCAGCCATCATAGGGATCCGAGGAGCCCGACGAGTCCGAGTAGTAGATGTCGGACATGGCCGGGTTGATGCCGTCGCCGGATTTGTACTGCGAGTCGAGGTCGTACTTGTCGGTGTTGATGCCGTCGGTCATGAGCACGACGACCTTCATGGTGCCGTCGGTGCCGTAGGCGCGGGGCCAGCCAGCCAACATCGGGTCAACAGAGCCGCTAGAGATCATGCCGGTGACGATGTTCTGCACGCTCGGGTCGAGGAGCGCGGAGGCCCACTTCATCCCCGAATCCACCGCCGTCATGCCGGTGGCCGTGAGCGCGTTGACGTAGTCCGTGAGCACCGTCGCATCCGTCTGGAAGGGCAGGATCGCGCGGTTGCTGCTGTCGGGGCAGAGCGAGCTCGACCAGCCCGAGGGCGTCGCGTAACTGTTATTGCCCAGCCAGATGTGGCCCACGAGCTCTGTCGTGGCGCTCTGGTCGATCGCGCGATCGAGGAAGTCGCTGTCATAGAAGCGCACGCAGTCGTGGTAGTCGTGCCAATCGGTCGTGTTGAAGTACGACAGCAGCTCGTCCCCCGTATTCACCACGAAGTTGTAGGGGATGACGGAGACCATGGTGATCCCGGTCTCTTCGGTCTGCTCGTTGATCACGAGATCAAAGAAGGTGCCCGCGGCGGTCTGGAGCGTCTTCAGCTTCGTCTGGGTGCCGGTGGCGTCATTTTCGGTCATGGAGCCCGAGATGTCGACGACGAGGGAAATCTCGATGTCGGTCACGCGCTCCTCGGCGCCGCCGGATGCGTCGGCCGAGAGCGTGTTCACCCCCACCATGTGGAGGAACATCGTCACGATGTCGGATTCGGTTTGCGCGGTCACCGTCTTGCCAGCGATCGTCTGTTCGACCGTGACGTCCTTCAGGACATTGCTCAAGCCCGATTTGGCGAAGTAATCCTCCACCACGGTCTGGGGATCGGCTTGGTTGTCGAGGTCAGCTGCGGCGAGCACGGCGCGGTCGAGGGTTTGCTGCACGCGAACGCGCTGAGATTCCATGCGCGTGAGGTCCACCGCCATCCCGCCCGCAATGATGATGAGCCAGAATATAACCAGGGCCTGCATGATGTTTGCGGCCCCGAACTGGTCCTGCCAGAATGTCCGCAGCCCGGCTTTCACCAGCGCGACATGGCTTACTGTCTTACGTGTCGTCTCGTTGACGTCGTTACAACGCATAACTCACCCTCGTGGCGAAGCACCCACTGCTCCAATCGTTTAGTTGCCCGATGAGCGGGGCTGAAATTGGGCGGAACTTTGGAGATCCCTTAAGAATTTAGGCAAGTTTGCGGCATTGGGTTCGCAAGCAGGGACAAATCACGTCGTCGGGAAGCGACTGTTTCCAAAATACCTTTTCCTTAGCGCTGTCATCAGAATCGCCTAACGTCAAAGGGGGCGCAGGAGGAGGCGCCTCCCAGACAGAAAGGACGCGCCATGCACCGCGCAGGAGAACCCACGTTTCGTGAAAGTGTCGACATTATGTTTTCGCGGGCCGTCGCGCTCATGGAGCTACCGCCGGGGCTCGAGGAAAAGATCCGGGTCTGCAATTCCACCTACACGGTGCGCTTCGGGGTCAAGCTGAGGGGCGAGATTCGCACCTTTACCGGCTACCGTGCCGTCCATTCCGAGCACATGGAGCCCGTGAAGGGCGGCATTCGCTACGCCACCAGCGTCAATCAGGACGAGGTGGAGGCGCTCGCGGCGCTCATGACCTATAAATGCGCCCTCGTGGACGCGCCTTACGGCGGCTCGAAGGGCGGCCTCTGCATCGATCCGCGCGAATGGGACGAGGACGAGATGGAGCGCATCACGCGCCGCTTTGCCTATGAGCTCATCAAGCGCGACCTGATCGACCCCGCACAAAACGTGCCCGCCCCTGACATGGGCACGGGCGAGCGGGAGATGGCGTGGATGGCCGACCAGTACCAGCGTATGAACACCACCGATATCAACGGGCGCGCCTGTGTGACGGGCTTGCCCGTCTCTGGCGGGGGCATCCAGGGCCGCAAGGTGGCCTCGGGCCGCGGCATTCAATAAGCGCTGCAGGAATTCTTCCGCCACCCCGAGGACGTGAAGGCCGCGGGCCTCTCCGGCGGGCTCGATGGCAAGGCCGTCATCGTGCAGGGCCTCGGCAATGTGGGCTACCACGCGGCGCTCTTTCTCAGCACCGAGGACGGCGCACGCGTCACGTGTGTGATCGAGCGGGACGGGGCGG
>JBCBME010000289.1:0-3994 GCA_039822945.1 Pseudomonadota bacterium | reverse complement strand
GGCTCGATCAGATCATCTTTCTGCAGCCTTGGCTCGACAGCATTCAGGCCTCTGACGGGCTGGCGATCTTTGCCACGCCGTTCACCAACTATACCGGCGGCTATGTGGGCGTCCTCTGGGGGTGGAGCCTTGCCGGCCCTCTTCTGAGCGATCAGGCGATCCTGAAGCTTGCCTCGCTGACGGGGACGGCGCTGCTGGCTCTTTCAGCAGGGCTCTTGTTGCGCCGCGCGGGGCTTCCCCGGTGGGAGAGCCTTTTTGGCGGGCTCCTGACGCTCGCACTGCCCAGTGTGATGATGAACGGGGCCTCGCACGCGCAGGCCGATGCGTTTTACACGGCGTTCTGCCTTCTTTGTCTGGCGGCCCTTATGGCCGATCGGCGCGTGCTGGCGGGGGTCGCCTTTTGCGCGGCGCTCTCGTTCAAGCTGCAGGCGATCTTTCTGGCGCCGTTTCTGGCGGGCGTTATGCTGCGCGACTGGCGGGCAGTTGCCCTCTCAGCGCTGGCGCTCATTCCGACCTACCTCGTTGTTAACGGGCTCTATGTGGCCGCGGGCCGCCCAGTGATCGACGTCCTGATGATTTATGGCACGCAGGCCGATACGTACCGCGAGATCTCCATGAACGCGGCCAATCCATGGTTCCTCATCCAGACCGTGCTGAGCGAGGACGCCCATGACGCCGCTTACCGCGAAATGGTGCTCGTGGGGCTCGCGCTGGCGAGCGTGGCGGGGTTGGCCATCCCCATGGCCACTCTTCGCGCGCGACCCACGGAGCCCAGCGACCTCCTCTTCTGGGCGGCGACGTCAGCGCTGGCGATGCCGTTTCTCCTCCCCAAGATGCACGACCGCTACTTCTTCTTGGGGGAGGTCCTCCTCCTCCTGCTGGCGCTCACAGACCGCCGTTTCTGGCCCGCCGCGCTTTTGGCGCAGGTGTCGGCGGTGTTCATCTACGCGATCTACTTCGACGTTACCGGGCTCAGCACCGTCCTGTCGGATCCCGCTCTCGGGACGGTCGGGGTGACGTTCATGGGGCTTACACTTATGAGCTTTGCCCGCGCGCGCAAGGGCGGTGCACGCGCGGAGGGCGACGCGCACCCTAGCCCAGCTTGAGGTCGCTTTTCTCGTAGACGTGGCGCCCATCTTCGGAGGGCAGCGCGATCTTGAGCTCCCAATACTTGCGGACGTCGTCCATGCCCCTCTCAGGGTTATCGTCCAGAAAATCGCGTGTGTACTGATTGAACTGGTTGTGGCCCGGGATATCGGAGCGGTAGCCGGGCGCGGCCTCCCTGGCCTTCATAGCGCGGTACTCGTCGCACGCCTCGCCGAGAGTGCGACCCGCATTTGCCCTGAGCCACGCCATGAACTCGATGTTGAACTTGAATCGCTCCCCCAGCCTCGATTTGAAGTATCGCCGGACGTTCTGGGTGTTCTTGTAGCTGTCCGTCAAAATGGTGGCGTCGGTGAGCTCGCTTGCGTGCCAATCAAAGCCGGAGCTGGCCTTGCGGCGAGCACGCCGCTGCACCTCTCCGGTGTCGAGGAAATGCCCGATCCGGTCGAGGATCTCGAACTTTCCACCTCCGGACGGAAGACCCAGCGCACGGGCATGGGCTTCAAGCTCCGCCTTGAGCCAGTACCACCGCTTGAGCTCGGACGCGGTGCGAATGTCGGCAATTGGGGGGCGTTCGGTCTCCGGCATGGGCGAAGTCTAAACGAGAACGCCCCGGTGTCTCCACCGGGGCGCGCTCAAACCATTGGAAAGATGTCGGGGCTTTAGCCCTTCTCCTCCACGATCTCCACGAGATGAGGGATCTTGTTGACCATGCCGCGAACGGCGGGCGTGTCTTCAAGCTCGCGCGTCTTGTGCATTTTGTTGAGGCCGAGGCCGATCAGCGTCTGGCGCTGCTTTTCGGGGCGGCGGATCGGGGAGCCGATCTGCTTGACGACGATTGTCTTAGCCATGGGGATTAAGCCTCCTCAGCCACTTGGCTGGACTCCTGGGGCGCTTCATCGCGCTTGGGCAGGATGTCAGCCACTTTCTTGCCGCGACGCTGGGCGACCATGCGGGGCGAGTTCTCGCGCCCGAGGCCGTTCATCGTGGCGCGGATCATGTTGTAGGGGTTCTGGGAGCCGATCGACTTGGCGACCACGTCCTGAACACCGAGCATTTCGAAGACAGCACGCATCGGACCACCGGCAATGATACCAGTACCCTGAGGTGCGGTGCGCATCACGACCTTACCAGCGCCGTGACGGCCCTCGATGTCGTGGTGCAGCGTCCGGCCTTCCTTGAGCGGCACACGCACCATCTGGCGCTTGGCTTGCTCGGTGGCCTTGCGGATCGCCTCGGGCACCTCTTTGGCCTTACCCTTGCCAAAGCCCACGCGGCCCTTCTGATCGCCGACGACGACGAGGGCTGCAAAGCCGAAACGCTTACCGCCTTTTACGGTCTTGGACACACGGTTGATCGCCACCAGGCGATCTGCAAATTCCGGGGCTTCTTCTTCGCGATTGCGACCCCGACGGTTTTCACGCTCTGCCATGAAAGGCCTCCTTTAGCTTTGTGCTGTCTCGATCCCAGTGGCGCGATCCCGCGCCCCGGATCATCGAGGGGGCGGCCAGCATCCTGACCGCCCCCTACTTGGATTAGAACTTCAGACCACCTTCGCGCGCGGCATCCGCGAGCGATTTGATCTTGCCGTGGAAAAGAAACGCGCCGCGGTCAAAGATCACCTCTTCGACGCCCGCTTTCTTGGCGCGCTCGGCAATGGCTGCATCGACCTTGGCCGCTGCTTCCATGTTGTTTTTGCCCACAACGCCGAGATCCTTCTCGAGCGTGGAGGCAGCCGCCACCGTACGCCCCTGCAGATCGTCAATGACCTGCACGGAGATGTTCTTGGAGGAGCGGTGCACGCTGAGACGCGGCTTGCCATTGGCCAGCTTGCGGATCTTGTTGCGGTTCCGCAGGCGGCGCTTTTGGAAGAGTTGGAGTTTTGAATTCGCCATCTTACTTCTTCTTTCCTTCCTTGCGGAAGATGAACTCGCCCTTGTAGCGAATGCCCTTGCCCTTGTAGGGCTCGGGCTTGCGCCACTCGCGGATGTTGGCGGCCACTTGGCCCACCTGCTGCTCATCGGCGCCTTCGATCACGATCTCGGTCACTTTGGGCGCGGTGACAGTCACACCGGCAGGCACGTCGTAGTTCACCTCGTGGCTGAGGCCGAGCGACAGCTTGAGCGTGTTGCCCTGCATCTGCGCGCGGTAACCCACACCCTGGATCTCGAGCTCTTTCTTGAAGCCCTGCGTCACGCCCGTCACGCAATTCTGCACCATCGTGCGGGACATGCCCCACTGCTGGCGCGCGCGCTTGGACTTGCCACGGGGCTCCACGATGACCTTGCCGTCATCGACGGAGAGCGTCACATCGTCGGTCGCCTTGAAGCTGCGGGTCCCCTTGGGGCCTTTCACTTCGATGGTCTGGCCGCTGATGCTGGCCTCCACGCCGGAGGGCAGCTCGACCGGTTGTTTTCCAATACGAGACATGGATCCCTCCCTAGAAGACGGTGCAAAGCACTTCGCCACCCACACCGTGGGAACGCGCGCTTGCATCGGTCATGACCCCCTTGGACGTGGTCACGATGGCCACGCCGAGGCCCTGGCGGACCTGCGGGATGTCGTTCTTGTTGAGGTAGACGCGACGGCCGGGCTTGGAGACGCGCTTGAGCTCACGAATGACGGGCTCGCCTTCGTAGTACTTCAGCGAGATCTCGATGGCCGGATGGCCACGCTCGTCCTTGGTCTCTTCAAAGCCGCGGATGTAGCCCTCGTCAGCCAGCACTTCGAGAACGCGCGCACGCGCCTTCGAACCCGGCGTCAGAACCGTGGACTTCCGCCGCAGCTGTGCGTTGCGGATGCGGGTCAGGAAGTCGGCAATCGGGTCCGTTACGGCCATGTTGCGTTAAGGTTGCGTCCCGTGGTTTTCCCACCAAATAAAAGGGAAAAC